>JAGHDB010000369.1 GCA_021160155.1 Bacteroidales bacterium
GAACCTGGAGGGACTCGAACCCCCAACCTCCTGATCCGTAGTCAGGTGCTCTATCCAATTAAGCTACAGGTCCGGATATGCCGCAAATATACAATTTTTTAAAAAGCGAAGGAGCAGGATTCAGGGATTAAGAATAAACAACTAAACAACTAAACAAATAAACAAATAACCTAGGATATTGCTCATAGATTAAGTTATTGGAAATTAAATATTTGAAATTCCGAGCAGAATTTTCATATAAAACCAGGGTTTTTGAAGCAGTTTGCGGGCATCCACATCATCAATCATCCGGATGAAGGTGTTTTGCAGGGATTGATTGCGGGTTGCGCGGTTCATGACCCAGTTGAAGAGGCGGGGACTGGCCACCAGTTTCTGAATCATGGTGCTGATTCGGAACTCGTTCCATAATTTGTCGTAGATTCTTTTATCATATCCCTTAAGAAATTCTTCATCGAAACGATTTAACCGGATGGCCTCACTGATCTGTTCGGCAGCGTGCATGCCGCTGTTCAGGGCATTGCCAATCCCTTCACCCGTAAAAGGATCTACCAATGAGGCGGCATCACCAACCAGCAGACAGCGGTTGCCGGATAATTTTCTTTTTTTTGATCCTAATGGCAGATCCCATGCTTCAACCGGGCCGGTTTGCTTGGCACCGCCTAAACGTTTTTTGAGTTGTGGATCTTCCCGGATGCATCGTGCCAGTTCACTTTTAAGATGGATCTTTTTCTTTTTCATGACATCCGTACGAATCCCGATTCCCACATTGGCAAACCCGCCGGGCAACGGGAAAATCCAAAGGTATCCGGGCAAAACAGACCGGAGAAAATAGAACTCAACCGGGTTGTCGACAGTTGATTCGGGATCAATGGTAACCGATTTGTAATAGGTTCGTATTCCGGTTGCATGGTGATGATCATCTTTTTGAATACCCGACAACTGCTGTGCAAATTTTGATCGGGCACCATCGGCAAATACGGCGATCTTTCCGGTGTAGCGTGTTGGGGTGGTGTTTTGTCGGGTTGTATTGTGTCGCTTGGTTAAAACAATTTTATCGCCATCATTTTTAAAGTCTGTGATCTCTGTCCCCTCAATCATTTCGATGGCATCGGTATTCTTAACCTTGTGGTATAAAAAATAATCAAATTCCTTCCTGCGCATGACAATTCCCGGTGGTTGTTCCGGATTGTATTTGCTTAAATAGGGCAGGGTAATGCTCTTGCCGTTGGGTGCATAAAACCGAATCCCCCATGAACCCAGTCCTCCCGATTGATGATCAGAGAACGAATGATCTTGCACCAGTTCCTCTCCCCATGATTCATCCAGTTTGTCAAGCATATGAAGCACCCAGCCGCTCAGGCCGTCGCCGCAGATTTTATCCCTCGGGAAAGTAGCTTTATCGATCAGAGTGGAAGGGATCCCTTTCTTTGCCAGGAAAAGAGCCGTGGCCATTCCGGCCGGACCGGCGCCGACTATTAATACTCTTTCCATGCCTTTATGGTAATATCCTCAATATCCAGCTTACAGAAAGCTGTGATAAATGCAGTGGCGAGGCGTGAGTTGGTGATCAGCGGTACATTAAAATCAATGGCATTTCTACGGATCATGTAGTCGTTCTTCAGTTCACCCCGGGTCAGGTTTTTAGGGATGTTAACCACCAGATCGATCAGTCCGTTGCGTATATACTCCACTGTATTGGGATGGGTTTGTTCATCCGGCCAGTGCAGGATGGTGGCTTCAATGCCGTTACCGCGAAGGAATTCACCGGTGCCGCGGGTGGCGTACAATTGATACCCTTTATCAGCCAGCAGATGACAGGCTTCAAGGAGGGTGACTTTGTCTTTAATCGGGCCCGTTGAAAGAAGAATGTTTTTTTTAGGGATACGATAGCCCACACTCAGCATGGATTTGAGGATGGCATCATAATAATCTTCTCCGATACATCCCACCTCTCCGGTAGATGACATATCTACTCCCAGTACCGGATCGGTTTTCTGCAACCGTGAAAAGGAGAATTGAGATGCTTTTACTCCGATATAATCCAGGTCGAAAATAGACTTATGCGGTTTTTCAACTTTTTCACCAAGCATGACTCTGGTTGCCAACTCAATCAGGTTGGTCTTCAGTACTTTGCTGACAAACGGAATCGATCGTGAAGCCCTCAGGTTGCATTCGATAACTTTGATGTCGTTGTCCTTGGCCAGAAACTGGATATTATAGGGTCCGGTAATATCCAGGGCAGCTGCAATTTGCCGGGTAATTCGTTTGATTCGCCTGACCGTTTCAAAATAGAGTTTCTGAGGAGGAAATACCATGGTGGCATCTCCTGAATGGACTCCGGCAAATTCCACATGTTCACTGATGGCGTAAGCCAGGAGCTCTCCTCCGCTGGCTACGGCGTCAATCTCGATCTCTTTGGCCTGTTCGATAAATTCAGTAACGACTACCGGATGCTGTTTTGAGACTTTTGCTGCCAGGTTTAGGTAGTCGGTAAGCTCCTCCCGGTTGGATACCACGTTCATGGCTGCTCCGGACAGCACATAACTGGGACGGATCAATATCGGAAAACCAATCCGGTCGACAAACCGGTGAATCTCTTCTGTACTGGTCAACTCCTGCCACTGAGGCTGATCAATGCCGAGTTGGTCAAGCATCATCGAGAATTTATGGCGGTCTTCAGCCCGGTCGATTGAAACCGGACTGGTACCCAGGACTTTAATATCCTGATGATGTAGTCGTAAAGCCAGATTGTTAGGGATTTGTCCCCCTACAGATACTATTGTTCCCTCCGGTTGCTCGAGCTCAAGAATATCCAGTACCCGTTCAAAAGAGAGCTCATCGAAATAGAGCCGGTCACTCATGTCGTAATCGGTAGAGACGGTTTCGGGGTTATAATTGATCATGATCCCCCGGTATCCCTGTTTTCTTATGGTTTCCAAGGCATTGACACTACACCAGTCGAATTCGACAGAACTGCCGATCCGGTATGCACCCGAACCCAGTACGACTACCGATTTGTGATCCTTTTGAAAATCAATATCATGTTCGGTAGCTGAATAGGTCAGGTAGAGATAATTGGTCTGGGCAGGATATTCGGCAGCCAGGGTGTCGATTTGCCGCACATAGGGTATGATATTCAGTGATTTGCGTAGTTTGCGGATCTGAAACATATCCGTTTCAATTCGTTCAGGCGGGCTCTTCATGACAAACCGGGCCAGTTGAAAATCGGAGTAGCCTTTGATCTTAGCTTCTGAAAGTAATTCGGGAGAGAGGTGATCAATACCGTCAACTTGCTCAAGACTCTCTTTTAATCGGATCAGGCACTGTAATTTAATCAGAAACCAGTGGTCAATACCGGTTAGTTTATGGATTCGCTCTACAGAATATCCGGACTCAAATGCCTGTGCTATTACAAATATCCGCATGTCCGTGGGAGTTTGCAGCTCACGGTCGAGATCATTAAATTGAAGTCCCCGGTTGCCCACAAATCCATGCATTCCCTGACCGATCATCCGCAGTCCTTTTTGAATTACCTCTTCAAAAGTCCGCCCGATAGCCATTACTTCACCCACACTCTTCATGCTTGAGCCGATCTCATGCGATACCCCTTCAAATTTATCCAGGTCCCATCTGGGAATTTTGCAAACGATATAATCCAGTGCCGGTTCAAAACAAGCGGTAGTGGTTTGTGTGACGCTGTTTTTCAATTGGTGTAACCCGTATCCGAGTCCGAGTTTCGCCGCTACAAAAGCCAGTGGATAACCGGTTGCTTTTGAGGCAAGTGCAGAGGAGCGGCTCAGCCGGGCATTCACCTCGATAACCCGGTATTGTTCGGAACCTGGATCCAGCGCATATTGGACATTGCATTCTCCTACGATACCAAGGTGCCGGATAATCCTGATTGATAGAGTTCTGAGTTTATGATACTCTGCGTTGGTCAGGGTTTGGGATGGAGCAACCACAATACTTTCACCGGTATGGATACCCAGGGGATCGAAATTCTCCATATTACAAACCGTGATGCAGTTGTCATAACGGTCTCTGACTACTTCATACTCTACTTCTTTCCACCCTTTCAGGGATTTCTCCACCAATATTTGCGGCGCCATAGAGAACGCTTTAGTAGCCAGCCGGTTCAAGTCGTTTTCCGAGTCGCAGAATCCGCTACCCAATCCGCCGAGGCTGTAGGCTGACCGGAGAATCACCGGGTACCCGAGATTGGCCGCAGCCTTCCGGGCATCTTCAATAGTGCTTACGGCCTGGCTTTGAATGGTGTCTACACCAATCTCATCCAGACGTTGTATAAACCGTTCGCGGTCTTCGGTATCAATAATGGTCTGGATCGGGGTCCCTAATACCTGTACCTCGTATTTTTTCAATATTCCTGATTTCCAGAGTTCAATACCGCAATTCAGGGCGGTCTGGCCACCAAATGCAAGCAGAATTCCCTGCGGTTTCTCCCGTTCAATGACTTTTGAGACAAAATAGGGGGTTACGGGCAGAAAATAGATCTGGTCTGCAATTCCTTCTGAGGTTTGCACCGTGGCAATGTTGGGGTTAACCAGCACGGTACGGATACCCTCTTCACGTAAAGCTTTCAATGCCTGTGACCCGGAATAATCAAATTCACCCGCTTCTCCGATTTTTAACGCACCTGATCCGAGCAGGAGTACTTTTTTAACTGGTATTGTTTCAGGATTCATTAACAGCCAAAAATAGGGAATTTTCCGGTTCCCTATTGGTGTTTTTCTTATCCTGTTTGAGTTCTTTAGAATATTATTTATATTGCAAAATATAGAGAATCAGTTTTTTAC
>JAGHDB010000092.1 GCA_021160155.1 Bacteroidales bacterium
TAATCATATACTATAGCACCCAGGTTAAAGTAATTTTTAAGGGCAGTGGCTTGTGCAGAGTCTTTGGTTAAGGATAATAAATTTGGAACCGGTGAACGTTCATTACTTAAACCCTGACCCACTACAAGGGTAATGCCCGATCCTTTGGGGATCGGGGTTCCTGCAGGAATTATCTCACCATTAAATCGTTGTTCTCTGACATATTTATAGGCGAAATAGGGTTGATAATCAATTGAGTCAATAACCAGTCCTGCACTCTGTAAAACCCGTTCAGCTTGCCTGAACGGCATGTCATATGCTTTAGGCATTTTAACTGATTCAGGAAACCAGGCATTGGTTGTCAGAAAAATTTTCCGGTTACGTTTTACGCGGGACCCCGGTAAAGGGTACTGATCCATGATAATACCGCCGGCAGAATCTTTAATATAAACTGAATCCTGAACCAACCAGAGCAGATTGTTCTGAAAACAGAGCTGATCAACCTGCTTCAGCGGCATTCCTGAGAAATCGGGAACCGTGATTTCTTTGCCATGCTCGGTATAAATCCGTAATCCAACCTGGATGGCCACAATGAGCAACAGGGTAATAAGCAGAGCCAGACCCAGATTTTTAAAGAAGGTCTTGCTGACAAGAAACTTGATGAAATTTGCTTTCATATTCTGAATAGGAGCTGCATATTCAACGCTACAGCAAAGATAAAATTATATTAAAAGTTCAAATAACCGTGGATTGAATTAGATATTACGGATCAATAGATTTTGACAGTCCGGTATAACGTATCGCGTTCTACTGCCTGGCAACCGGATTGACGGATCAGGGTAATCAGTTCATCGGTTGTCATCGTGGGATTTTGATCTTCTGCACCGGCCATAGAGTATATACGGGTCGTGTCCTGAATGGTGCCGTCAAGATCATCTACACCAAAAGAGAGTGATAAGGCAGCTACTTCTCTGCCTATCATTGGCCAGTATGCTTTCAGATGTATGAAGTTATCCAGATAAATTCTGCTGATCGCATAATTACGCAGATCTTCTACGGTGGAGGTTTCACCAATATCTGAAAGCAGGTTGTTTTCTTTACGATACTTTAATGGGATAAATGCCTGGAAACCACTAGTTTCGTCTTGCAGATCGCGAAGTCTGTTAAGATGATCCACGCGGTGTTTGTATGATTCAAGATGCCCGTACAACATGGTGGCATTGGTGGGGATATCCAGCTTGTGCGCCTCCCGGTGGATGGCAAGCCAGGTGTCACTGTCAGCTTTATCCGGACAAAGATAGGCTCTCAGGGTTTCATCAAATATTTCGGCTCCTCCACCCGGAATTGCATCCAATCCGGCCTTTTTAAGCCGTATCAATCCTTCTTTTACACCGACCCTGCTTTTGCGAAACATGAAATCCAGCTCTACAGCAGTGAAAGCCTTAATCAAAAGGTTTGGATGGCGGAGTTTAAT
The DNA here is from genome assembly GCA_021160155.1 of Bacteroidales bacterium. Taxonomy (GTDB): domain Bacteria; phylum Bacteroidota; class Bacteroidia; order Bacteroidales; family UBA12481; genus JAGHDB01. Next base: position 1,454 of record JAGHDB010000092.1, read on the forward strand.
CTCCCGGATCATCTCTTCATAAAATTCAAGGCCTCTTTGAGGATGTACTCCCCCCACAATGTGTACCTCAGTCAGGTGTGTATCACGAGACTGGTCAATCTGCTCAAGAATCTGATCCAGATTCATCTCCCATGCTCCCGGTTCATTAAATTTTCGTGAATAGGAGCAAAAACGGCAATGGTAAATACAAATGTTGGTGGGCTCTATGTGCATGTTCCGGTTGAACCATACCTTGCCGTTATTCAGCCTTTTATTGATCCTGTCAGCCAGGTTGGATAAATACCCCAGCGGTGCATGCTCGTAAAGGTAGAGTCCTTCATCTGAACCGATCCGCTGACCCTTCGTAACTAGTTCCCAGATGCGCTGGAGCCGTTGATCTCGCCAGTTTTTCATGATTTCTTTTTCGCGTGGTTTCAACCCGCCAAAGGTATCACTTTTTCACATTTTGTATGGAGGTGATCTTTTTCGATCTTTGTACAGAACATAACATGGACAGAAAAAAAACAGCCGTCATTGCAGGTGCTGGTCCGGCAGGACTGACAGTTGCATATGAATTACTTAAGCGAACAGATATACGACCGGTGATTTTTGAACAGGATCAGATGGTTGGCGGGATCTCACGAACGGTTGAATACAAAGGAAACCGGATGGATATTGGCGGGCACCGTTTTTTTTCAAAATCAGACCGTGTAATGAAATGGTGGCTCTCAATGTTGCCGTTGGAAGAAGATCCTGAAAAAAACGACCGTGTGATGTTGGTAAGAAACCGGTTGTCACGTATTTTTCACGGCCGTAAATTCTATGATTATCCGATACGCCTGAATGCGCATACTGTTCATAACCTGGGACTGATCAGAATGCTGCGGATTGGCTTATCCTACTTGCTGGTCAGGATATGGCCGGTTAAGCCGGTAAAACATCTGGAGGATTTTTTTATTAACCGTTTCGGCCGGGAATTGTACCGGACGTTTTTTCGCGATTATACCGAGAAAGTATGGGGCGTTCCCTGTGAGGAGATACCTTCAGCATGGGGTGCACAGCGGATTAAAGGCCTTTCCGTAAGCCGGGCTCTCTGGCATGCATTGAGGTCGATTATTCCCAAAGACCAGACCATAAGCCAGAAGGGTGTGGAGACCAGTCTGATCGACCGGTTTCTCTATCCTAAATATGGACCCGGTCAATTATGGGGCGTGGTAGCTGACGAAATTATCCGCATGGGCGGCGAAATACACCTGAATCACCGGGTAAAAAAGATACGATGGGATCAATCTAAAATCAAGGCGGTTACAGCCATGAATATTGAAAACCAACAACCTGTGGAAATGACTGCAGACTATTTTTTCTCTACCATGCCGGTTAAAGATCTGATCAAAAGTATGGGATCCGTGGTTCCGCAACCGGTTCAGGAAGTAGCTGACGGCCTTACCTACCGGGATTTTATAACCGTTGGATTGTTGATCCGGACTATGAAATCACCACAGGGGAAATCCGTGCATCTGGTGCCGGATAATTGGATTTATATCCAGGAGTCGGATGTGAAAGTAGGACGAATACAGGTGTTTAATAACTGGAGTCCCTGGCTGGTTAAAGACCCGGAAACCGTGTGGCTCGGACTGGAATATTTCTGCCAGGAGGGGGATAAGTTGTGGCTTATGAAAGATGAAAAATTGAAAGAGAAGGCTATGAATGAGTTGGTTGCACTTGGACTTTCCCGAAAAGAAGATTACCTGGATGGACTGGTAGTACGTATGCCTAAAACTTACCCGGCCTACTTTGGCAGCTTTGACCGGTTTGATGTAATCAGAACTTTTACAGATCGGATTGAAAATATGTTTTTATTGGGGCGAAATGGCATGCATCGTTATAATAATCAGGATCACAGTATGTTAACAGCAATGATGGCAGTTGATCACCTGATCGCAGGCAACACGGCCAAACATTTGATCTGGGAGGTTAATACCGAAGAGGAGTACCATGAAGAAGATCCGCAGTAAATCAAACTTTCTGGTGTGGTCAGGCTTAATTGTGGCCCTGGTTTTAATTTATGGATTGTTGAATATTCCGGGTAAAGAGGGATTTAATCCGAGTGATGACGGAGTGGTCCTGGCTCAATCGTACCGGATATTACAAGGCGAAATCCCCCATGCCGGATTCATCTCAATCCGCCCGGTTGGATCAGCCATATTGCATCTTCTGAATTTTTTATCCCCTTTTCCATTGGAATGGTCATCCCGGTGGTTCGTGTTGATCGAATATTTTCTGTATAGTCTTTTTCTGACTTTATCCCTGAAGAATATATCCGGTTTACGCTCCTCCTTTAAAGAACATCCCTTCTTGTTACCATTTCTGACACTTGCAGTATTTGTACTGAATCAGAACCATTATAATTTATTTCCATGGACAACTATTGATGCATTGTTATGGATTTCAATAGCTTCATACGGATTTACGCTTAAACCGGATCACCGGCTTCGCGGTGTTCTGGTAGTGTTGGGGTCAGTTCTGGCTGCGTGCAGCCGGCAAACATTCTTGCTGCCCGGAGTCGTGCTGTCAATCATTTGGTTTGCCGGTATATGTAAAAGAAGAGCATGGTATCAATTATTACCTGCTCTGGTGATCGGATTGATTCCGGTGGGGGTATATCTCGGTGTGTTGATCCGGCA
>JAGHDB010000046.1 GCA_021160155.1 Bacteroidales bacterium
CAATTTTACCTAATCCAAACGCCAGGGTTGCGATCCCATCTCCGGGCTTTTCCGGACCGATCGGATAAAAATTAACGGATCTGGCTACTCCTGAAAAAGTTGGATAAAACCGGTTTTCGAATCTGCTGCCACACATTTCCTGGAGGATAATAGCCATCCGCTCGGCATCTATTACATTTTTTGTAGCTGCCAGATAATTTTTTGAATTCTTAAAATAAACCGATGCATAAACAGATTTTATAGCATCTGCGAGCATCCGGATCATTTTGCCGGGATCATGATCGCATTTTGGAATCATAAAAGTTGAATAGATCCCTGCAAACGGCTGATAATAACTGTCTTCAAGCATACTTGAAGATCTTATTGCAATGGGATTCCGGATCACTTGAATCAAAGCTTCCAAATCTTTAAAGATAGAAGCCGGAAGAGTTGCTTTGATAAATTGCTGCAACACCTCCTCATCCGTATGATCCCCGCTCACATAATACCAAAGCTGATTCTTCTCCATGAAATTTTCAAACAATTCTGTAGAGAGCACTACTGTTCTCGGTATGGTAACCTGAACGCCATTCCATTTATTTCCAAGATTATGCCGTTTGATAAATGAATCGATAAAAGCCAGACCACGTGCTTTCCCGCCAAGAGATCCTTCTCCAATCCTTGAGAAAAAAATATACTCGTCAAATCGTTCTCTGTCAAAAGTGGAGATTACTCCGCGTGCTTTGGATAAACGATAAGCTGAAAGAATTCGGCTGATATAAATTCTGCCTGCTTCAACACTTCCGAATGATTCAATTGACTGGTGTTTCAGATGACTGCCAATTTGAAAGAAAGCCCGGGCATTCAGCCATTTTGAAAAGTCATTATTTTCAAAGTGAAATTTCAGCGAACGAGAAGAAATTTTCATAATCATCTCCTGTAATTCCTTCAGATTGGTTGCTCTGGCTATTTCCTGGGTACTATCCGGATCCCTGAAAACAAAATCTCCGAAATTCATGTATCTCAACATAAAATCACGCAATTCAATATCCAGGGTTTCAGAGTATTTATGCAAGAAACTTGCATGCAATTCTTCTGCTTTCTTCTGGTTACCAGAATCAGAAGATTGAAGAAGAAATGGAATATGGGGATCTGTTTTCCGGGCCATCTCACATAACTTAAATCCTGCTTCCGGGTCTTTTTCCCCTTCTCTTTTGTAAGAAATATCCGATATGATCCCCAGCAGACTGTCGCGGTACTCATCAAAGTAACTCACAGCCTGCTCATAATCAGTAGCCAACAGAATTTTAGGCCGACCCCGAACTCTAAGCATTCGTTTATGTTCGTTTAGTCCCTCCTGCATGAAAGATTTGGCCTGGGTAATCACAATTTTGTATATCGCCGGGAGGTAAGAACTGTAATAGCGAATAGAATCTTCTACCAGCAGAATAGCCTGCACCCCGATTTCATGAACATCATGAGCAGAATTCATCCGGTCTTCAATCAGTTTGATAATAGCCAGAAGAATATTTGTATTACCCAGCCATGAAAAAACAAAATCGATGGCACTCAAATCTTCGTTCTCAAGCTTGACAGATACTTCGCGGGAAAAATGTGTTAACACTACGATCGGGATATCCGGATGTTGTTGTTTCAATTGTTTAGACAATTCAAAAACATCCATCTCGCCAATACTTAACATACTGACGATAAGATCAATATGTTCTCTGTTGAGCAAATCAAATGCCTGACTGGCAGAAGCAGCATGAATAAAAACAGGAGGATAACGGAGATTTAATGCAACATATTCATTAAAGATTTGTTCGTCTATTCGTCCGTCCTCTTCAAGCAAAAAGAAATCATAGTTACTGCATATTATCAGCACTTTATAAATACGGCGCTGCATCAGTGACTGAAATTCAGCCTCATCAAAATCAAAGGATTGATTCATCTTTTGATTAATATTTTTCTTTGTTTGCCATCCATGATAATATCCAGAGGCTGGGTAAACCGGACCTGCCTGACGTATCGGCTTTCATAAACCACTTCCTGTTCGTTCAACAAATCATAGTTAATATAATTATCCCCTCCGCTCTGGATTGAGCAATATCCCATATTCATGGAGGTTACATTATGGAAAAAATGAGAACCCAAAGAGGCATCCAACGGGAAACCGGCAAGATCTGTTTCAACAATTACCTTTGCATTAGAGATTTGTATCCATTTAACCGGGATTCCCACGAATTTATCTCGGGTACCCCAACGGCCGGGCCCTATTAGTATATATTGCTGAGAATTTACCCGTAATTGTTCGTTCAGTTTTCCGATTTCCCGGGCAATCTTTTCAGTTTCTAATTTATCGAAATTTTCGGGAATCACATAAACCACGTGCTCGATATTCTGGAACCTGCCATTTCCAAGGCTTTTCTCAGCATATAATAATGTATCAGACAAATCAGTCCGGGCTATATTCTCCGCAGACAGATCCACTTCATTTCCTACCATAGGTTTTATTTGCAGCAGGTAAAAAGTTGCTTTGGTATGATTTTTTGGTTTTAAATCCACAGCAAATTCAATCTCAACAGGTGTTCCCATTGCTTCATGCACCACATCCAGGATCACTTCAATACATTTTGCCAGATGGATATAATTATATTGAAGGATATTGGCAAAATTAATGATTCGCGGCCCCGGACCTCCCAGACCGGGTGTAATCCGGTCGTTATCGGGATCATATACTGAAGCCAGATGTTTTAAAGCACCCGCTTTTTCAGCCTCTGAGATATCAAGAAGGATCAATCCGGACTCTTCCCCATCCAGTAAATCCGGTTCCTGATTCTCAAGATTGGCTGCATAAAATTCAACCTGGGATGTTTTTAGTTGATCGTGTAAAGAAGCTATTTGTATGGTTGGATATTTTGGAGAAAAACGCCAGGATTTTCCACCCTCCACTACATAAAGTCCCAGTCCCAATGCCATGACTGCATAACCTTCTTCAGGCTCCATATGGGCTACCGGATAATAGTTATACGACTGGGCGGTTCCACTGATATGAGGATAATAATAATCACCAAAGGCATTCCCAACCAGTTCCTGTATAATCACAGCCATCTTTTCTTCTTCAACTTTGTAATCTACGGCATCAAAATAGGTGCGGGCTTCAGGAGAAAAGGTAGAGGCATAAACCAATTTAATGGCCTGCTGCAGTTGTTCGAATCTTACCAGCTCATTAGGATGAGAATTCGGCAGCACATAAGTTTCAAAAATTCCGGCGAACGGATGAAGCAAAGAATCTTCAAATATGCTGGAAGAACGAATTGCAAGAGGTCGGCGGATCAATTTAATCAGTGAACGCAATTTTTTCTTCAGTTCATAGGACAACTCCGCATCCAAAAACCTTTTTTTTACCTCCAGAAAATCCTGGCTGCGTAACACCCAATTTGCCAAATCATTACGTTCAAGAAAAAGCTCAAATTCATCTGTGCCGATAATAGCTGTCCGGGGAGTCTCAATTTGAATATCAGGCACTACCTGGGAAAAATCCAGATTATTGATCAGGGTACTGATAAAAGCCAGGCCCCGTCCTTTACCTCCCAGGGATCCGGTCCCGAAACTTACAATACTTCTCCAGTCGAGGATTGCCGTTTCATTAAAATTCACCACTTTCCCCTTGTCCTTATCCATCTGGTAACTCCGGATGACATCAAGGATATATTCACGTAACTCCTTGGGATTATCAAAATCAGTGGCTTTAATCGGATTGATAATCTTTGCGAGGTGGATTTCACCACGAGCCATCAACCATAAAGAGAAATGGTTTTTAAGAGCGTGGTACATGATTGACTCATCCGGAATAGTTTTCAGGTGACTTTCGAAATCTTTCATCGAGCGGGCTACAGCAATTTTCCGGCCGTTTTGATCGCGGTACACAAACTGGCCATAACCCAGAGTATAAGTTAAAAATGTTTTAAGATCCTGTATCAGGGTTTCAGAATTCTTATTCATAAAAGTGGCCTTCAGCGAAGCTGCCGAAGATGACCATTTAGGATCTGAAGACTGCAGGATAACCGGTAATTCGGGGCGTTGTGAGCGAACATATTCCACAAAACTGATTCCGGCCATTTCGTCCAGATGATTTTTCCGTTGAAACTTGACATCCGAAATAACGCATGCCAGATCATCCTGATA
>JAGHDB010000150.1 GCA_021160155.1 Bacteroidales bacterium
ATCAAAATAAGCTGAATCGTCTTTTTAAATGTGCCCGAACGTGAAAACAACCCTACACCCCGGCCGCAACTTCGCCTCCTCAGTCCCATAAACAGGACCGATATCCCCTCCTTCCCTGCATAAAAACCACATCGTTACCTGTCATAACCTTTGAAGACCAGAAAATTACAAGTTAAAGTTGTAAAAAGCAATGATTTTAGGGATTTTCCTGCTTCTGTATCCATATCCACATATAGATACCTAAATAGAAAAACTCCCGCTTTTTCAGAAAAAAGCGGGAGCATTGAGGTCACGAGCGGATTCGAACCGCTGTACACGGTTTTGCAGACCGTTGCCTAGCCACTCGGCCACGTGACCGGATTTAGGTGGACAAAATTACATAAAACAGCATAGATTAACAAGCATGAAAACCAAACCCTACTTTACCCCTTTAGCCTTTTTCCTTTCCAAGGTTACACTAACCGCCCCGATCTTCCCCCCCATAGGCGGACTCATCTTGGCCACTTTAACTTTAGCCCGGTCAAGCTCCTGAAAATGATCAAATAACGTATCCAAAATCCTCCGGGCAATATGCTCCAGCAAATACGATTTCTCCTTCATCTCCTCCCTGATCAACTCATAAGCCGTCTGGTAATTCAGGGCATCCCTGATCCGGTCCGACTGCGCCGCGGGAGTGCAATCCGTCTCCATCTCCAAATCCACAATAAACCGGTTGCCCACGATCCGCTCCTCCTCGTAATGACCGTGATACGAGTAAAACTCCATCTGCTCTATCCGGATAATGCCCATGACAGTAATTTTGCGTCCGAAATTACAGAGATATGACGTACGAAACAAAAGAATTATCTTTACACAAATTTGATTCTATGACTGAACAAACAAATATTCATCCGGATCAGGAACATAAATCCCTCAATTTCATCGAACAATTCATTGAAGAGGATATCAAAACAGGCAAACACGGCGGACGGGTTCATACACGATTTCCACCCGAACCAAACGGATACCTGCATATCGGCCACGCCAAGGCTTTCTGTCTCGATTTCGGACTGGCAGAGAAGTACAACGGTAAATGTAATCTGCGATTCGATGATACCAATCCGGTTGCCGAAGACACTTCATACGTGGATGCAATCAAAAAGGATATCCGCTGGATGGGTTTCGACTGGGAAGACCGTGAATATTATACCTCCGATTATTTCGATCAACTATACGACCTGGCGGTAAAACTGATCAAAAAAGGGAAAGCCTATGTCTGCGACCTGTCGGCCGGAGAGATCGGAGCCAACCGCGGTACCCCTACCCAACCGGGAGTTGAAAGTCCGTACCGCAACCGGACCGTCGAAGAAAACCTCGATCTCTTCAAACGGATGAAAAACGGGGAATTCCCGGATGACTCCAAAACCCTCCGGGCTAAAATCGATATGGCCTCCCCCAATATGCACATGCGCGATCCCATTCTCTACCGGATCCGCCATGTCTCACACCACCGTACCGGCAATAAATGGTGCATCTACCCGATGTACGACTGGGCTCACGGACAATCCGACTCGATCGAAGAGATCACCCACTCACTCTGTACCCTGGAGTTTGAAGTCCACCGCCCCCTCTATGAATGGTTTATCCGTGAACTGGAGATCTTCCCGTCCCGACAAATCGAATTCGCCCGGCTGAACCTCTCCTATACCATCATGAGCAAACGTAAATTGCTGCAACTGGTTAACGAAAAACATGTCAGCGGCTGGGACGACCCCCGTATGCCTACCATCCACGGATTACGCCGGCGGGGCTATACCCCCGAATCCATCCGTACCTTTGCCGAAATGGTGGGTATCGCCAAACGCGAAAACGTTATCGATGTGGCCCTGCTCGAATATTGCATCCGCGAAGATCTCAATAAAAAAGCCGCGCGCGTAATGGCCGTTCTCGATCCGGTGAAACTGATCATCGATAATTATCCGGATGATCAGGAAGAACAACTCAAAACCATCAATAATCCCGAAGATGAATCCATGGGCAGCCGGATCCTTCCCTTCTGTAAAGAACTCTATATCGAAAGGGATGACTTCAAGGAAGATCCCCCTAAAAAATTCTTCAGATTATCACCCGGCCGCGAAGTGCGACTGAAATCGGCCTATATTATTAAAGGTGAAAGCGTTGAAAAAGATACCGACGGCCATATCATCGCGATCCACTGTACCTACGACCCCGACAGTAAAAGCGGATCCGGACAGGTACACCGGAAAGTCAAAGGTACCCTCCACTGGGTCTCGGCACGCCATGCCCTGAATGCCGAAGTACGCCTCTACGACCGCCTCTTTAATGATCCCGATCCCGACGGCCATAAAGATCACGACTTTAAAGAGTTCATCAACCCCGACTCCCTGAAGATCCTGGCAAACTGCAAAGTTGAACCCTCCCTGCAACAATCCAAACCCCTTGACCACCTGCAATTTATCCGCCTGGGATACTTCAACGTCGACCCAGACAGCACCCCGGAACACCTGGTGTTCAACCGTACCGTCCCACTACGGGATACATGGGGGAAGAAAAATAAGGTTTAGCCATGTAATATTTCTTCCCCTGCCTCGTACTACCTTTGAAATATGATCACGCAGAAGCAATTTCTCGACCTGCTTAATCCGTTGCAATCAGGATTGTTCGGTTTTGCCTACCGGATGCTCCAAAACAGAGAGGATGCGAAAGATGCCCTGCAGGAACTGATCTACCGGCTTTGGAAAAAACGAAAAGAATTGAAACAGAATGAAAATATCCGGTCGTACTGCTTTACCATGATGCACCATCTGTGTATCGACCAGCTGAGACAAAGATCCCATGCCGGCAATCACCGGGGAACTGTTCTCCAAAACCCTGTGCCCGAACCCGTTGCCCAAAATCCCGGTTATGAAACAACCGATCTGATCAACCACATTCGCAAAGAAGTTCATAATCTCCCGTATAAACAACGCGTTATTATCGAATTGCATGATTTTCAAGAGTTTAACTATGCTGAAATCGCTAAAATCATGGATATGGGAGTGAACGCGATCCGCGTCAATTTATCACGGGCGCGTGCTAAAGTGGCCCTGAAATTTGAAAAAGAAAAATACCATGAACCCAAATAGTGATTTCGACCCTACCTACCGGCAATGGATCAAATCCGAAAAACAAGAATCTGAAAAGATCTTTCAATCTTCATCCTTCCACTTTCATATTCACTCTGTCGGTTCCAATCTTAAACCGTTTTTAATTCCCGCTGCAGCCATCCTCATCCCCCTGGCTGTTATATCCTCCCTCATCCTGACCAACCGGATCAATTGGTTCGACCGTAAACCACACTATACCCGGGCTGAAATCGAAAATTATTACCACAATTCCGTTAAAGTCCTCGCGCTCTGCGCTGCTTCAATCAGTCAGGAAATGGATAAACTACAGGATCTCAAGCAGATCCCCCGATCTTTTGATCAACTTAAAACCCTTATTAACGTAAGAGCACCACGTGCCGTGCCCGCTAAAATCAATCATCATGAAAAAACTACTTACCATCTTCCTAATTCTCCTGCCCCTGACCCTGACGGGCCAGAAAGTCCAGAACAGTAAAAAAATATCGATCGAAAAGTTCTTTAAAACTTACAGCGACCTTCCTTACTACTCATCTGTTGAGGTTACCGAAGAAATGTTTAAACTGTTCGATAACCTGAAAGATGCCGATGAAAAAATGGTGACTTTTTTGAAAAAGCTTAAATATGTCAGAATGCTTGAAAGTAATGACAAAGAGGTAAAACTTTCTGCAAAATCCGTTAAAGTCAACCCGGGGTTCGTGTATAACAACGCCATGAGTCAACTCGATCTCAGCAGGTTCTCCCGGTTGATGAAATCAAATCAGGATGGGGAGAAAATGGCATTCTATAAAAAGACCTACTCCACTAAAGACCATGAGTTTCTCCTGATCCATAGCAA
>JAGHDB010000152.1 GCA_021160155.1 Bacteroidales bacterium
CACCCGGATACTCAAAAACACCGGCATGGTTCCGGTTTTTAATCATCCTGATCCCGATACTGCCTTCAGGGTTGTTAAAGCCTGTTATGATGCCGGATTACACGTTTTTGAGTGGACCAACCGGGGTAATGAAGCCTTGTCGGTATTCAGGCAACTGGTCAAATCACGAAAGCATGATTTTCCCGAAATGCTTTTAGGAACAGGATCTGTGTATGATGGAGAGACTGCCCGAGAGTTCGTTTCGTTCGGTGCGGATTTCATTGTGAGCCCGGTTTTGGATCCCGGATTGGCCGATACATGCAAACAGCTTGAAGTATTGTGGATTCCGGGGACAGGAACATTGACAGAAATATACCAGGCCCAGAAATGGGGAGCTGATATCATCAAGATCTTTCCGGCGCAATCAATCGGAGGCCCTGAATTCGTAAAAGCCATCCTGGGTCCGATGCCCTGGGCACAAATCATGCCTACCGGTGGGGTGACTCCCGATCCGGATAACCTCAAAGCCTGGTTTGATTCAGGGGTATGTGGTGTAGGAATGGGATCAAAACTTTTCACTAAATCCCTCGTTGAAAATTCTGATCCCGGACCATTATCCAAAAAAATCCGCCAAACCCTGCAACTTATTGAATCCCTCAGAGTTACAAATTAACTTACAGAAACCGGTTATTTAAAACCTCCTTCTTCGCCTGTTAGGATCCGGTTTTACATAAGGTTTACGGGGTAGTTTCTTATCTCTCATGGCGGCCTGGTAAACCAAAGCAGCCGTTATAATGGCGTTTTGCTTTAAATCACTCATCAGTAACCGTTCGTAAGTATCCATAACGGTATGGTATCCCCGCCCGTATTCAATTTCATCCTGTATAAACTGGAAAGCCGGCAAACCCAGCGGATCAAACGACTGATGGTCGGTACCACCGGTATTGCGGATGGTCACCGTTGAACATCCCATATTGGCAAACGGTGCCAGCCAGGCTTCGAAAACCGGACGAATCATTTCGTTACCCTGTAGGTATATACCTCTGTATTTACCGGTTCCGTTATCCATATTGAAATAGACATCAAAATTCTCAAAGCCCGGTTTTAATTCGAGACTCTTCGGATCTCTCAGGTATTTCTCTACATATCCCCGTGATCCGTTCAAACCTTGCTCCTCACCACCCCAAAGGGCGATCCTGATGGTACGGCGGGGACTGATACCCAGTTCTTTCAAAATACGCATGGTTTCCATCATCACTATGCAACCCGAGCCATTATCTGCGCCTCCGGTTCCACCATGCCATGAATCGAGATGGGCACCGATCAGTACTACCTGATCTTTCAGATCAGGATCTGTACCCGGAATTTCAGCCATGACGTTGGTCACATATTCACTTTTGAAAAATTTATTTTTAATATCGATTTCCAGTTCAACCGGAACATCGTGTTTTAACAACCGAACAATACGACCGTGGGCTTCTATCGGAAGGTTGACTTCCGCAACAGGTTCTTTATCACCCGATTTATAGCTGGTTCCGTTAGATCTGGGCACATTAAATTCTCCGGATCCATGAATAATAGCAGCAACCCCCTCGGATTTTAGAAACTCGGCGATCATCCGTCGGAGTTGCCGGGCTTTCATGTAGGCTGCATAATCAAAATTTCCCCTTCTGCTTCTTCCTCCGATACTTTCGGTAGTCAGCTCCTTCAACTCCTCATCCGTATAACGGGTGGCAAGAGGTTTAAAAGTAGGTGCATAAGTAGCCGTTGAGGGTAAAATGGCAATTTTACCCTTAAGTTTTCCTTTATAAGCATCGAGTTCTTCTTTTGATTTAACATCCATCAATACCGCTTCCGCTTTCACCAGGCCTTTGGTACTCCCTGTCCAGGCAATCGGATTGGCGGCAAATGAGCAATAATATGGTTGGGTCATAGCTACATACGTTCTTTTATTATCCCATCCGCCCCTTGAAAACGGTCTGACCCGATCAATCACAACGTTTTGTAACCCGAACTCTTCAAATTTTGCCTTGACCCATTCATTGGCCCTTTTTTTACCGGTTGAAGCAGTTAACCGTGGTCCGATGTAATCGGTCAACCAAAAAGAAATATCCTCAATTTGAGATTTAGATTTTTCAAACTGCTTGATCTTATATATCATCTCAAGATCAACATGATCAGTCTGAGCGCCCATCCAGAACGGAATAAGCAGAAATAGCAGAATAGCAGATACTGGTTTTAGTTTCTTCATAGCGTGATAATTATTAGTTAATCAGATAAATAGCTGTCATACAGTTCAAATGTAACAAACATTCGTTCCGAAAAAACTTTTCTATAACATATCATGCCAGAATTCACACCCACACCCACACCCACACCCACACTCACACCCACACTCACACCCACACTCACACCCACACTCACACCCACACTCACACCCATCTCCGGGGTGCGCCAAAACCAGTTGTGATTAACCTCCTGCGGAGGTGTGCTTGTTGTTTTAGAACATCTGTCAAAACTTGCTTTGTCGCCGTTCTAAAACAACAAACCAGCTGCGTTTTTAATCACAACTGGCTTTGCGGAGAAAGAGGGATTCGAACCCCCGGACCGCGTAAACGGTCAACGGTTTTCAAGACCGCCGCATTAGACCACTCTGCCATTTCTCCGCCGGCAAAAATAATACACTTTTATCGAATACGAAACACTTCTTATCACCTGAATTCATATAGTCTCAGGCAGACAACAGATTGCGTAGCTGGAGTCCAGAATCTGGAATTCTGCCTTTGTCCCATCATTTTTCAGTAAATTCCATTAAAATTTCTCAATTTTTTAGCCCTGAAATTTGGTCTGCATGGCAAATAGCCTATATTTGTACCACTATAGCAACTATTCACTAACCCATAAATACTGGTTATATGAACAAAGCACAATTAATTGACGCAATCGCTAAGGATGCTAATTTAACCAAAGCCGACGCAAAAAGAGCTTTGGACGCATTCGTGAAAAACACTACTGAAACCCTTAAACAGGGAGGACGAGTAGCTCTTGTTGGTTTTGGTTCTTTTGGTGTTTCCCAAAGAAACGCACGAACCGGCCGTAATCCACAAACCGGTGCTCCGATCAAAATCGCCGCCAAAAAAGTGGTTAAATTTAAACCTGGTGCCGAATTGACCAGCACTGTTAAGTAGTGGTCAAAATGTATGATCCAGGGGGGTGCTTAGCACTCCCCTTTTTTTATGATGCAAAAGCTTATTAATTACCTTTCAACTTTCATGACTCCACAACGCTGGAAGACTTTGCAGCGTGTGGTTCTTGACCGGAGCCGCTACCTGACTGTAGTGCTTGAAGAGATTTATCAACCTCATAATGCCAGTGCGGTACTTCGCACCTGTGACTGCCTGGGCATTCAGGATGTATATATTATTGAAGAACGGAACAAGTACACGTTGAATCCGGATGTAGAACTGGGTGCAGCACAATGGCTCACCCTCCACCGTTATAACGATCCTGACGGCAATAATCTCGAAAAAGCCGTTCACAACCTGAGAACCAAAGGATACCGGATTGTAGCCACAACCCCCCATACGGATGATACAGAATTATTTGATTTTAATTTGTCAGCCGGACCGGTGGCGCTGTTTTTTGGTACTGAATTGAAAGGATTAAGCAAAGAAATGATCCACGCTGCGGATGAATACCTCAGAATTCCAATGTATGGTTTTACAGAAAGTTACAACATCTCTGTCTCAGCAGCCATCATCCTGAGCCATCTGGCTAAAGAACTTCATCTTTCAGACCTGCCCCGGAGATTAACGCAAACAGAACAGCAAAAGCTTCTTCTTGCATGGATCAGAAAAAGTGTCAAAAGTGCCGACCTGCTCGAACAAAAATTCAACCAACAGATGTCAGGCAAATCAGGCTGATATCAATCATAATATATTTCGATTTTAAAGAAAATCGTTACATTTGTCTTAATAGGAACCTCAACTATGGCAACTAAACCGATGAATTGCATCATCATAGAAGACTATGATGAATCACGTAAACTGGTAGAGATATTTGTGCACAAAACCCGTATGCTGCAATTAGTAGGCTCTTATGCCTCCGCTATTGAAGCCATTAATGACACCAAACAGACGGAAAAGATTGATTTGGTGTTATTGGATATCGAATTGCCTGAAATGTCAGGGATGGAATACCTTAAAACATTGACTTCAAAACCGGTAGTAATCATTCTTTCTGCACAGGAGAAATATGCACTTGAAGCATTTGAGTACGATGTAACCGACTATATCCTGAAACCCATTACTTATTCAAGATTTTATAAAGCTGTGTCAAGAGCATATGCAAGATGGCGCAGGGATCAGAATATCCAGAAAATCCAGAATGAAATATTTGTCAGAAAAGGAGGTTCATTGATCCGTCTCCATTATGATGATATCCTCTGGATTGAATCGATGGAGAATTATGTATTGTTAATGACTGTCAATGAGAAGTTGACGGTTCATTTTACTTTACGAGCCCTTAATGAAAAACTTCCCGGAGATATTTTTCAACAGGTGCATCGATCCTATATTGTAAATCTGAACAAAATCAATCTCATACGAAGTAATTTCCTCTATATCCCCGGTACCGGCGAAACCAAGAAAATTCCCATAGGCAAGTCATTCAAATCCCGGTTGGTCTCCAGTTTGAATTTGTTATCGAATTAATCAGACTATCTCCATGTCAGTTGAAAAAGAGTTGTTTCTGAAATATCTCGGGCAAACCACACATCATCCTATGGGCATTGAGATCTCACACGCCAAAGGCTGTTTTCTCTTTGATCAGGAAGGGGAAAAGTACTATGACCTGATGAGCGGTTTTTCTGTCAGCAATGTCGGACACGGTAACCGATCTGTTATTGAAGCAATTACAAAACAATCGGAGCGCTATCTCTATACCATGGTGTATGGTGCGGTGATCCAATCGCCACAAGTCAGATATGCAGAAGCCCTGATCAACTTACTACCTGATCCGCTTGAGCAGGTTTTTTTTGCCAATTCAGGTACCGAAGCAGTTGAAGGAGCTTTAAAGTTGGCCAAACGAGCTACCGGTCGAACCGAACTGGTCACATTTCGCAACAGCTATCATGGCAGCACACAAGGTGCATTAAGTGTTATGGGAAATGAAGCACATAAAACTGCTTTTCGCCCGCTGTTACCTGACGTACGTATTTTGGAATTCAATAATCCAGATGATCTTACACGAATCAGCAACCGGACTGCAGCGGTAATTATTGAACCCATCCAGGGGGAAGCCGGGATTCGTGTTCCGGAACCGGGATACCTGCAATCTCTCAGGGCACGCTGTGATGAAACCGGTACCCTGCTGATCTTTGATGAAGTGCAAACCGGATTTGGCCGGACGGGAACACTTTTTTACCTGCAACAAGCTGAAGTAATACCGGATATTCTGGTGCTTGCCAAAGCTCTGGGCGGAGGCATGCCCCTGGGTGCTTTTATTGCCAGTCGGGAACTTATGTCTATGCTCACCCATCATCCTTCATTGGGACATCTGACTACTTTTGGCGGACATCCGGTCAGTTGTGCAGCCGGTATGGCAGCATTGAATTTCATTCTGCAAGAGGAGTTAGACCGGAAAGCACAGGAGAAAAGTGAAATGTTCAAAAATTTATTGCACCACCCGGCAATAAAGGAGATACGTGGAGCAGGGCTTTTTATGGGGATAAAACTCGCATCGACACATCAGGTTGACCGTTTTCTTAAAGCCAGCCTGAATGAAGGTATGCTTTTCGATTATTTTCTTTTTTGTGATGATGCCATCCGGGTAGCTCCGCCACTGATCATTTCTGATGAAGAGGTCAAAGATCTTTCTGCCCGGATTCTCCGGGCTCTGGATCAATCCATATGAGTACTTATTTGATATAAAAATCCAGCAGGGTTTCCCCTTCAATATCAGCCACCAGGTGATCTCCAACAGCGACCGGGCCCACCCCGACAGGTGTTCCGGTATAGATCAGATCTCCCATCTGCAGAGTAAAAAACCGGGATATATAGGCGATAATCCGTTCAAATGAAAAGATCATATCTATAGTATTCCCCTCCTGCACCCGTTTATCATTTAGCATTAATCCGAACATCATCCGGTGCACATCCCGGATATCGCGCACCTTGATGAACCGTCCGACGGGAGCAGACCCGTCAAAACCTTTGGCAATTTCCCAGGGAAGACCTTTCTCTTTGGCATCTCTTTGCAGATCCCTGGCAGTAAAATCGATCCCCACGGTAAGTTGATCATAGTAACGATGTGCAAATTTCTCGTCAATATATTTACCTACCTTACAAATCCGCAAAACAACCTCCACTTCGTGGTGAATCTCTTTAGAGAAATCAGGATAGAAAAACGGCTTATTATCCTTAACCAGAGCCGTTTCAGGTTTTAAAAAAACGACCGGCTCTTTCGGAACCGGGTTATTAAGTTCACGGGCATGGTCGAGATAATTCCGACCGATAGCAAGAATTTTCACAATGTATCAGGTTTGACGTAATTTTAGAAAGACACGGGTAATTACCCGTTTGGTATATTCAGGAAAATCTTTCTGCATCATCCAATTATAATACTGAGGTTCTTTACTGAATACTTCCAGCACTTTACGGCCTTTATATTTGCCAAAATTAAAAACCTCTTCATCCTTGTCATCCAAAATAATTCTGCCGGCAAAATCAGCAAATCTCGAAGCACCGCTTAATGCCGATAATCCCTCAATATTCGGGGGCAGATCGGGGTATCTTTCTAACTGTGCCTGAAAGATCTCCCACGTTGCTGTGACATCGGCCAGTGCCGAATGGGCATTAACCAGTTCTTTACCACAATAAAAGCGGTAAGCCGCAGAGAGGTTTCTGGGTTCCTTTTTAAAAAATATGACCTGAACATCCACAAATCTCATCTTTTTAAGGTCGATATCTACCTCTGCCCTGGCAAACTCTTCAGCCAGCATCGGGATATCAAATTTATCGGAATTATATCCCCCCAAATCCGCACCTTTAAAAAAAGAAACAATCTGGCCCGCCACCTCGGCAAACGTCGGTTTGTCTGCCACATCAGCATCTGAAATTCCATGAATAGCCGTCACTTCAGGAGGAATGGGAATGGTAGGATTCAGTCTGAATACAAGAGATTCCTGAGAACCGCCAGGTGCTATCCTGAGCATGGCTATTTCAACGATCCGGTCGGTTCCCACATTCAACCCGGTGGATTCAATATCAAAGAAAACGATCGGACGAGTGATTTGCAGTTTCATGCATTGATCATCATAGGCATGAGCAACATCAACAGATCCTCATCTTCATTCTCTTTATCCTTGGGAAGAATGATACCTGCTCGTGTGGGATCAGCCAACTCTACCGAAACTTCGTCAGAGGAAATATTCTGAAGGATTTCAATCAGGAAGACTGATTTGAAGCCAATTTCAAATTCATCTCCACCATACTGGCACTGAAGTGTCTCCACTGCCGATATTGAGTAATCAATATCCTGTGCGGATACCACCAGTTGGTTGGGTTGCAGGTGCAATTTGATCAGGTTACTTGCCTGGTTTGAAAACACGGAGACTCTCCGCAGGGCATTTAACATCTCGGTACGGCCAATACCCATTTTGTTTGGATTATCTTTTGGAATAACTGCATCATACGCCGGATAATTACCCTCAACCAGACGGCAGATCAGTTTATATCCCGACAGAACAAAAACTGCGTTTTTATCATCAAATGACAGATTCACATCACCCTCTTCGCGCGGCAGAATATTCTTCAGGAGATTAGCCGGCTTTTTAGGCAGAATAAAGGATGCATCACTCTCTGCATGGGTATCTTTTCTGGTATATCTCACCAGTTTATGTGCATCTGAAGAGACAAAAGTGACATGATCGGTATGTAATTCAAAGAGGATTCCGTTCATAACCGGTCTCAATTCATCATCCGCAGTAGCAAACAGTGTACGGTTAATCCCAACCAGTAATGTTTCGGACGAGAAGGTTACTTCGGTAATCCGGTCATCCTTGAGTACCGGTAATTGCGGAAAATCCACCCCGGGTTTGCCGACAATACTGTATTTTCCATTTTCAGAGATGATCTCAATTCCCAGTGTATCCATATTGACTTCAAAAGTCAAAGGTTGTTCGGGGAATTCTTTCAGTGTGTCAGTTAAAATTCTTGACGGGATGGCAATCACACCATCGCCACTCGCATTTTCAATACTGAGTGTGGTGATCATGGTTGTTTCAAGATCTGACGCGGTGATTACCAACTCATTGCCTGTAAGCTGAAAAAGAAAATTGTCAAGAATAGGCAGGGTGTTTTTAGTACTGATCACCCTGCTGATAGC
>JAGHDB010000211.1 GCA_021160155.1 Bacteroidales bacterium
ATCATAAGTATTATCTTTTCGGAAAAGAGGGGTTGCGCAAACTGGCTGCTCAGAAGAATATTCCGTTGCTCGGAGAGATCCCGCTGGTTCAGGGAATTCGTGAAGGAGGGGATTTCGGGCATCCGGTTGCTTTGGATGAAGAGGGGATTTCAGGAAAAATATTCAGGAAATTGGCTCAGACCCTGGTTGAGCAGGTAGATTACCGGAACAGTACCAGTCCCCCTACTCAGATCGTTAAAATTACTCATTAACATGAAACCGGCTTATGTTGGATAAAGAATTGGAGAATAAGATAAAATCGGTATTGGATCGGCTTCGTCCCTATTTGCAGGCTGACGGCGGAGATATGAATCTGGTGGAGATTACGGATGATCTGGTGGTACGGGTTGAGTTACTGGGTGCCTGCGGGGGTTGTCCGATGCGTACCATGACGTTGAAGGCGGGGATTGAGGGAACGTTAAAAAAGGAGGTTCCGGAAGTGCAGTCAGTTGAAGCGGTTTAAATTTCGCCGCTTTTGATCATGTTGTAGATTTTAGACTTGCCGATTTCAAGTTTTTTAGCCACAAGCACTACGTTATTGTTGTTTTTTTCAAGGTAGTGTTTGATAATTTTGGCTTCATATTCACGGAGAGTCAGGTCGTCTGAAAAGAGGTCGAGGCCACTGGAAATCGGACTGAAAAGTATGTCATGATCTTCGATGACGGGGTTGCCTGACATCACTGCGGCAAGTTCAATAATAGCTTTTAACTCTCTGACGTTTCCGGGATAGTGATAGGCCAGTAGTTTATTTCTGGCGTGAGGAGACAACTCTTTTCGGGGAATATGATTCTCTTCGCAAAATTCTTTCAGAAAATGTTGGGCCAGGAGAATAATATCGTTTTCCCGTTCGGATAGCGGCGGCAACACGATGGGCAGTCCGAGCAACCGGTAATAGAGATCTTCTCTGAACCGTCCCGCTTTAACTTCATATTGCAGATCTTTATTGGTTGCGGTAATAATACGTACATCGATTTTGATTACCGCAGAGCTTCCGATACGGACGATCTCACGTTCCTGGATTGCACGTAATAACTTGACTTGCAGGTCGATATCCAACTCGGCGATCTCATCAAAGAAAATGGTCCCACCCTGGGCTTCTTCAAATTTCCCGGTATTTCTGGAGTAGGCTCCGGTAAAAGCTCCTTTTTCATGTCCGAACAATTCGCTTTCTACCAGTTCGCGGGGAATGGCTCCCATATTGACGGCTACAAACGGGCGTTCTTTTCTGATGGAGTTATAGTGAATGGTTTTAGCCACCAGCTCTTTGCCTGTCCCGGTTTCTCCCTGGATAGAGACCGTCATATTTTGCACCTGGATGGCTTTTTCAATGAGAGCGAAAATTTTCTTAATGGCTTTACTTTCGCCGATGATGGCTTTGGAAAAATCGTATTTCTCTGAGATTTGTGCCTGCAGATGGTTTACGGTTTTCTTCAGGTCTCTGGTTTTCTGTATGTTATGGATGGTATTCAGCAGGCGTTCTCTGATATTTTCATCTTTGGTGATGTAATCGTAGGCCCCGTCTTTCAGCAGTTTAACTGCAGTGGAGATATCTTCCTGTCCCGAAATGACAATGACGTTGATATTGGGATCATAGTTTCTGATAGCTGCCAGAACTTCATGTCCGCTCATATCGGGGAGAGTAAAATCCAGTGTGATGATGTCGGGATTTTCACCCAGATGATTGATAATGTCTTGGCCTGAATAGAATGCATCTACTTCAAATTCAGGATTTAATTTAAGATGGTGCTCAATCAGTTTGACATAAAATTTATCGTCTTCGACAACAAATATTTTCATTTTTCAGTGTATGGCAGTTTTCGGTTCAAAGTTTGATTTTCTAAAGTAATAATTATTTATTTAGCTGACTTGCTGTTTTTCAGTGAAAGTAAAATAATTTTGTCAGGTAAGAGTTAGTTAGATGGAGATTAAATCAGCGAAAGTTTTGAATAAATTTTTACAGGTTATACTGCTGGTTATCGGATTGGGTGTACTGGCCGGTTGTTCAGTCAAGAAGAATACGGTCGTTACTCGCAATTTCCACAATATGACCTCTCATTACAATATTTATTTTAACGCGCTTGAAAGTTACAAAGCCGGGATCAAGAAGGCGGAGAGCAGTTACAGTGACGATTTCAATACGCTCATACCGTTATATATTTACAGTACCAGGGAAGCGGCGAGGATGATGCTGCCGGGTATGGACAAGACGTATAAGAAGTGTTCGAAGCTGATTACGCTTCACTCGATCAAGGCCAAGCCCAAGTTGAAAAAACGGGGAAGGTTAACCGAAAAGGACAAAGCGTTTCTTCATAAGAATGAATACAATAAGTGGATTGACGATGCTTTTCTGTTGATGGGGAAAGCTTATTTTATGAAGCATGATTTTTTCCCGGCGATCGAAAATCTGCAATATGTGATCCGTCAGTTTCCGGAAGACGGACTTAAAGATCAGACCGGTTTATGGCTGGCAAAAACCTATATCGAATTAAAAAAATATCGTGATGCCGGGGATGTGTTGAACCGATTGCAGGGGGAACCTGATTTGGATCCTGCTTTGGTACCGGAATTGCTGGCCACTTATGCAGATCTGCATTACCGGCAGAAGGAGTGGGCAGAGGCTGTGGATTTTCTCTCCCGTGCTGCCGAATCCTATCCGGACAGGAAACAGAAAACACGGATGTACTTTGTACTGGCCCAACTTTACGAACAATTGGATGAGAAGGTATTGGCTTCGGAGGCATTTGCCAAAGTTGTGGATCTGAATCCTCCTTATGAAATGGCATTCAGTGCTAAAATCAACCGGGCCAGGTTGTACGAGGGAGATCCCGAAAGCGGTGCCCAGATCAGGAAAGAGTTGAATAAAATGTTGAAGGACGACAAGAATCTGGATTACCTGGATCAGATCTATTATGCGTTGGGTGAATTGGATTTGAAAGAGGGAAAAACGGAGGAGGCGTTGAAGAATTATCGTTTGTCGGTATTAAATTTTTACAATAACAATACCCAGCATGCCATCTCATACCTGGCACTGGGGAAATATTATTATAAAATACCGGATTATATTCAGGCTGCGGCATATTATGACAGTTGCACACAGTTTCTTCCCGAGAGTTATCCTGCATACAAAGAGGTAACTGCGTTATCTGATAATCTACAGTTGCTTTCTGAAAATTTACAGATCATTCGCCGGGAAGACAGCTTGCAAACAGTGGCCAGAATGCCGGAAGCTGAGCGTGATACGCTGATCGCGAAGAAAATTGCCGAAGCTAAAAAACTGGAGGAAGCACGGAAAAAAGCGGAGGAGGAGGCTTTGGCAAATAAATCCGCTCCCGGGATGAGGGCCGGCAGAATGGGAGGCAGAAATATGATGAATCGTGGAATGGGGGGACAGCCGGGCGGGAGATTTGGCCAGCCCGGACGCGGTATGGGTAGTCAGCCCGGTGGCCGGGGCGGGGCTGGAATGACGGGTGGCATGCCCGGAATGGACGGGGCCAGCGGATGGTATTTTTATAATCCGGCTACACTCAGTTATGGTCAGTCAGAATTTGTTAAGACCTGGGGACGGCGTAAACTTGAAGACAACTGGCGGCGATCCAATAAAAAAATATCCACCTCTTCGGATGATCTTTCGGCCGAGGGGGAGAGCGGACAGGTAGAGACTCCGGTATCCGATTCTAAAGCAAGCCAGTTTGAACCTACCACGCGCGATTATTATATCGCCGACCTGCCGTTGACTGATTCGATGATGAAAAAATCCCATGAACGGATTGCTGCTGCGCTTTTCAATGTAGGAAAACTGTTTAAGGATAATTTTCATAAACCGATGGAGGCGGTTCCCAATTTTGTGAAACTTGATGACCGGTATCCCGATAATGAAAAGATCCTTTTTTCGTACTATAATCTTTATGAAATTTATTCAAAAGACCTGGTTCAGCCTGATGAGGCCGAAAAATACAAGAAGTTGATTCTTAAAAAATTCCCCGATAGCCGAACGGCGAAAATTATCAGTAATCCCAATTATTTTGCGGAGCTCGAAAAGATCCGGTCAGAAGTCATCCGGTTTTATGATTCTACCTACCGGGCATATCAGTCGGGAGCTTATGAAGAGGTGATCGATAATTGTAAAAAAGCGGATACCGCATTTGGCCTTAACCCGATCCGGGATAAATTCGGACTGCTTAATGCATTGGCATTTACCAGGTTACATCCCCGGGACACCACCGGGATTAAAGAGATCCTGAATGAGGTGATTTTTAAATTTCCGGACAGTGATGTGGCTGAACCGGCTAAAAATCTCCTGAGTTATATACAACAGGGCCCGCAGAGTGAAGCATTGAAACCGGGGTCAAAGTTATCCGTCGGAACGGTAAAAAACCGCTGAATAATACTACTGTGGAGTACCGGTATGATGAATCCAGCGTTCATTATTATATAGCTGTGGTATCTACCCGCAGCCTGGATGTAAACCGTCTCAAATTCAGGATCACCGATTTCAACGTGGATCATTATGACCAGAGTTTTCTGGAGGTCACGGCTATTCCGATGGAAGATCTTCAACTGATTGTTGTAAAGAGTTTTAAGGATAAAAAAGACGCCATGGATTATTACCGGGCA
>JAGHDB010000081.1 GCA_021160155.1 Bacteroidales bacterium
CGTAAAATTTAATGAAGAAGTGGTCCGCTACGGACACGAGGACACATTATTTGGCCTGGCACTGAAAGATCGAGGGGTGGCAATAGTACATATAGAAAATGCGTTGGAACATCTTGGTTTGGAACCAGCTAATCTTTTCCTGATGAAATCGCATGAAGCCATAGAAAATCTTCTTGAACTTTATCGAAATGGTACATTGAACCGAAAAGCTCTCAGGGAAATCGGCCTTTTACATACTTATGAAAAGGTAAGAAAATTCAGATTACAGGGGTTATTACGCTGGTTTTACCGCCACTCATCCGACAGGGTTATCAGGAATCTTCAATCACGGCATCCCTGTTTGCTGTGGTTCGACTGGTACAAGCTGGGATACCTGTTAACCATTGGGTAATCTTTATTACCTTTGCGCTTTGATTTTCAGACCATGAGTATTGAGTTAAAAATTGCTGATTTCGCTCTGAAAGGGATACAGCATCTGTATGGATTACAAGCAGATCCGGATCAGATCAGTGTGCAAAAAACAAGGAAAGATCAGAGTGGGGATTTCACATTGGTGGTTTTCCCATTGCTGAGATACAGTCGCCGGTCACCGGAAGAAACAGGGCACTCTCTGGGTGAATATCTTATTTCCCGGATGCCTGAGATCGGTAAATATGAGGTGGTTAAAGGATTTTTGAATCTCGTAATGCACGATTCGTGGTGGACAGGTTTTTTTGCTGAAATTCAGCATAATGAAAATTACGGACATGTAACGTTAACTTCTGATGCACCACATATCTTGGTAGAGTTTTCATCTCCAAATACCAACAAACCGTTGCATTTGGGTCATATTCGTAATAACCTGTTGGGCCATTCGGTATCCCAGATACTGAAAGCTGCCGGTCACCGGGTTACCATGGTTAACCTGGTTAATGACCGGGGAATCCATATTTGCAAATCAATGTTGAGCTGGCAGAAATGGGGAGAGGGTATTACACCTGAAAAAGCACATGTGAAAGGTGACCGTTTGGTTGGAGATTTCTACGTGCGTTTTGATCAGGAGTATAAGAAACAGGTTACAAAACTTATAGAACAGGGAATTGACGAAGAGCAGGCTGCAGCACAAGCTCCGCTACTACTCGAAGCGCAGCAAATGTTACGTAAATGGGAAGAACATGATCCTGATGTGCTCCGTTTATGGGAAATGATGAATGAATGGGTCTGTCGCGGATTTGAAGAAACCTATCGGAATCTGGGGATCAAATTTGATAAAATCTATTATGAATCCCAGACTTACAAACTGGGGAAGCAACTTGTTTCAGATGCTTTAGAAAAAGGCATACTGTATCAAGAGGAGGATGGTTCGGTATGGGCAGATTTAACTGATGAAGGACTGGATCAAAAATTGTTATTAAGGGCTGACGGAACAAGTGTTTATATGACTCAGGATTTGGGTACTGCTCACCAGAGATATCAGGAATATTCATTTGATCGCCATGTGTATGTTGTAGGTAATGAACAAAATTACCATTTCAAAGTTCTTGGTTTGATACTGAAAAAAATGGGATTCCCCTGGTATAACCGCTTGTATCATCTCTCCTATGGTATGGTAGAATTGCCAGAGGGAAAAATGAAATCAAGAGAGGGTAAGGTGGTGGATGCGGATGACCTGATACAAGAGATGTACTACACGGCTAAAGAGATATCTGAACGACTGGGGAAAATGGATACGGTCCCTGAAGAAAAACGACAGGTCAATTATCCGCGCATTGCCATGGGAGCATTGAAGTACTATATTTTAAAGGTTGATCCTCAGAAAACCATGTTGTTCAATCCTGAAGAATCCATAGACTTCAATGGCAATACAGGGCCGTTTATTCAATATACTTACGTTAGAATCAGATCTGTAGAGCGAAAGGCGAAGGATTCAGGTATCCGTCTTGATGAAATTGACTGGAGCAGGGAAATTAAGCCGGGTGAATATGAAAAACAACTCATTAAGAGAATTCATCAATATCCGGGAGTGCTGAAAGAAGCCGCACGTGCATTTTCACCGGCTCTGATTGCAAACTACTTATACGAATTGGTTAAAGAATACAATCAATTTTACCAGTTTGAAACCATATTAAAAGAGCAGGATAAGAATAAAAGAAATTTCAGGTTGAGATTATCCTCTTTTGTGGCCAGGCATCTGGCGGAAGGCATGAATTTATTAGGCATTGAAATGCCTGAAAGGATGTAAACTGAAAGTAAGATATGTTTGAAAATCTAAGTGAAAAACTGGAGCGCTCCTTTAAACTATTAAAGGGGCAAGGCAGAATCACAGAAGTGAATGTGGCCGAAACTCTTAAAGAGGTTAGACGGGCTTTGCTGGATGCAGACGTGAACTATAAGATTGCTAAGGAGTTTACTGATTCTGTAAAAGAAAAAGCACTGGGTCAGGAGGTACTGAAATCAGTTCAGCCTGGTCAGATGATGATCAAAATTGTTCATGATGAGCTGACCGGTTTAATGGGGGGCAAACAGGAAGACCTTAATTTGAAAGGTAATCCTGCGGTTATTTTGATTTCCGGTTTGCAGGGTTCAGGTAAAACTACATTCAGTGGTAAACTGGGTAATTATCTTCATAAGAAACGGGGTAAAAATCCGCTTTTAATTGCCGGAGACGTGTATCGTCCGGCAGCTATTGAACAATTACAAGTAATTGGAGAACAGGCAGATATCGCTGTATATACCGAAGAGGGATTAAAAGATCCGGTAGCTCTTGCTAAAAACGGTATCCGGCATGCACGGAAACATGGATTTGACCTCGTCATTATTGATACCGCCGGTCGGCTGGCTATTGATGAGGAGATGATGAAAGAGATCACCGCAATAAAAAAAGCGGTGGATCCTGAAGAAACTCTGTTTGTTGTCGATGCCATGACCGGCCAGGATGCGGTAAACACGGCAAAGGAATTTAATGAAAGGCTCGATTTTAACGGGGTAGTCCTGACCAAGTTAGATGGAGATACCAGGGGCGGTGCAGCATTAACTATTAAGGCAGTAGTTAATAAGCCGGTTAAATTTATTGGTACCGGTGAACAACTGGATGCCCTGGACATCTTCTATCCTGAACGGATGGCTGACCGGATACTGGGTATGGGCGATATTGTGACTTTGGTTGAAAAAGCTCAGGAGCAATTTGATGAACAAGAGTCCAAGCGCATCAAAAGAAAACTGGCGAAAAACCAGTTTGATTTTAATGATTTTATCAAACAGATCCAGCAGATTAAAAAGATGGGTAATGTGAAAGATCTGGCAGGGATGATTCCGGGTATGAATAAACTGATGAAAAATGTAGACCTGGATGACGATTCATTCAAAGATATTGAAGCCATTATTTCGTCGATGACCCCTGAAGAGAGGGAGAATCCGAATATTATGAACGGGAGTCGCCGTAAAAGGATTGCGGGAGGAAGCGGTACAACCGTAGCAGATGTCAATAAACTGATTAAGCAGTTTGAAGAGACCCGGAAAATGATGAAAATGATGTCATCAGGTAAAAACCTGAATCGCATGATGGCTAACTTACCAAACCGACGCTAATCCCAAACCACTATGAAAATAATAGACGGAAAAACAGTTGCAAAGAAGAAAAAAACGCTGATCGCTGAAGAAGTTAACAGGCTAAGCCAATCAGGCTACCGTTCTCCTCATCTCGTGGCGGTTCTGGTTGGTGACGACCCCGCCAGTCTTACGTACGTGAACTTTAAAGTAAAAGATTGTGAAGAGGTTGGGTTTCAATCTACTTTTACACATCTGAAGACTCAAACCAGCGAAAACGAGCTGTTGGAGGTAATCGATGATTTAAACCGGGATCCCGGTGTGGACGGATTTATTGTCCAACTCCCGCTACCGGATCATATTGATGAACAAAAAATTATAGAATCAATCAGTCCTGACAAGGATGTGGATGGATTTACCCCGGTGAGCATGGGTCGTATGATACAGGGATTACCATCTTTTCTTCCGGCAACCCCTTACGGCATCATTCAATTACTGAGTGAGTATGAAGTAGAAACGGAAGGAAAATCTTGTGTGATCATTGGACGCAGTAATATTGTCGGCACCCCGTTATCTATTTTACTTTCACGAAAAACCAATCCGGGTAATTGTACGGTAACTTTGTGTCACAGCAGAACCGGAAATCTTGCGGAGATTACGCAACAGGCTGACATTCTGGTAGCGGCATTGGGTAGCCCGCGATTCTTAACAGGAGATATGGTTAAAAATGGTGCTGTGGTCATTGATGTGGGAACTACCAGAGTACCTTCTGAAAAAACAAAATCAGGCTGGAAATTATCCGGAGATGTTGATTTTGAATCAGTTGCTCCCAAATGTAGTTTGATTTCTCCTGTTCCCGGAGGAGTAGGGCCAATGACCCGCATTGCCCTGTTACAAAACACGCTTTCAGCTTTTAAGAATAAGCATGGTGTTTCATGAACCGCAATGGTATAAGCGCCATAATTATCATTTTACCCAAGCTGTAACAGTACATACAAATTTCAGACGGGAAAACCGGGTGGCAATTTGAAACAGGGATCAGGAGAAATAACCGATTTGCAGGGTGGAAAGCAGTTACTTTTTACCGTTTTCAATCAGAAAGTCTTGACTGGATCAGATTGCCGGGTGAATCTGTATGGAGATGGTTGCGCGTGGGGATTGCGGTTTTTTCTTCTTATTTTTAGGAGCACTAAACCATAATAACTTATGAAAACCAGACTTTTCTTTCTTGCATTTCTTGTACTAATTGTATCTGTTTCGTGTCAACGTGCTCCACATGGTGCGGTGGGAGTACTTGGAAAGCATGGAATGGTGGTAAGCGCACATCCTGAAGCATCTGCGATAGGATTGCAAATATTGAAAAAGGGTGGAAATGCGGTAGATGCTGCATGTGCGGTTGGATTTGCTTTAAGTGTTTGTTATCCGGCTGCTGGCAATATTGGTGGCGGTGGATTTATGGTTATCAGAACAAGTCGGGGTGAAGTGAACACTTTAAATTACCGTGAAAAGGCTCCTTTGGCTTCAAGCAGGGATATGTATCTGGATGACCGGTCAAATGTTATTCCCGGTGCCAGTACCAATACGATCCTGGCAACCGGAGTGCCGGGGAGTGTAGCTGGTTTGGCCGAAGCACATGAGCGATACGGAAAATTAAATTGGAATGATTTGGTACAACCTGCAATTCATCTGGCACAAAAAGGCTTTCCCCTGACCGCACATCAGGCAGCTTATTTAAATAGTCTGAAAAAGGTTTTTATAAAGCGTAATAATGCTACACCTATTCCATTTGTTAAGGATGGCAAATGGCAAAAAGGGGATACGCTCAGGCAGCCTGATCTGGCTCACACACTCGAACTGATCAGAGATTATAAAAAAGACGGTTTTTATAAAGGAGTAACTGCAGAGAAAATAGTCTCTTTTATTCAAAACAACGGCGGACTGCTGACCATGCAGGATCTGTCGGATTACCAGGTACAGTGGCTTAAACCGATAAGCGGTACTTATCGTAATTATACCTTTTATTCTATGCCTCCTCCGTCAAGCGGAGGTATTGCGCTGTACCAGTTATTGAAAATGGCAGAGCCTTATCCCCTTAAAGATTCGGGTTGGAATCAGAAAGCTACGGTTCATTATTTGGCTGAGGTTGAAAAGAGAGTTTTTGCTGATCGAACCAGATTTCTTGGGGATCCTGATTTTATCGATATCCCGGTAGATAAATTACTTGATCCCGAATATATTACACGGAGAATCAAAGAAATACCCCTGGACCGTGCTTCAAAACCAGACGAAATAGAAGCAGGCAAATTCACTTATACAGAGCATACTGAAACCACTCATTACTCAATTACGGATACGTGGGGTAATGCTGTTGCCGTAACCACTACTCTTAACGGAGGTTATGGAAATAAAATGGTAGTAACCGGTGCCGGATTCTTTTTGAATAATGAGATGGATGATTTTAGTGTAAAACCCGGTGTGCCGAACATGTATGGTTTGATCGGTGGAGAAGCAAACGCTATTGCCCCGGGTAAGAGGATGCTCAGTTCGATGACTCCTACTA
>JAGHDB010000348.1 GCA_021160155.1 Bacteroidales bacterium
AATATCGGAACGAATCGCACAACTAATCCCCTATTCACTTCCATTTGATATTTCTTATTCATGTGGCCGGACGGCTAATGTGATCACCGATGGCGGGAGGCAATGGTTTACCATCAGCAATGAGGTGTACGACCGGTTGGGTGCATTGGCCCAATCTAATAATGCCACATTGTACCAATTGATGTACATGCTCTTTGGTATGCTGCTCTCGTTCTATTCGGGGAAATCGCGATTTTTGATCAGTACTCCTTTTGCCAACCGTTATACTCCTCTGGCTGATCAGGTTACGGGATACGGAATCACGATCCTTCCCCTGGGATATGAAATACACGGGGATCTCTCTTTCAGCGATCATCTTCGCCGGATCATACCGGTAATCCGTGAAGGATTCAACCAGACTTATTTCAGTCCGGGCCAGATAATCAAGCCGCTGAACGAGCGCTATCCGGATTTGCAAACCACTTTGATGCAGGCCATGTTTATTTTGCAAAACTGGGAGCATCATGAAGATCCTGATGATCCTGTGCAGATTATACAGACAGATATAGGCAATGCAACTGCCAAGATGCTGGTCACATTGAATGGAGAGCGTGTGAAAGAGGGGCTTGAATGCTGGATGGAATATCCAACCCGGTTTATGGATGATGACCTGATGGTACAGATGGTGGCGGATTATCAGAAACTGATTGATCTGGTGCTTGAAGAACCTGATATGCAGATCAGGTCATTGAGAAACCGGTGGGTACCGGATCATCCGGTATGGGCTGTACATCCTTCGGCTGCTTTTATCGGTGAAACCAGCCTGGTGTTGGCCTGTATGAAGTATTGGGTAGAATCGGGCGGACTGGTTTCAGCCGTGATGACGAAAGACCGGGAAACACAAAAATGGGCTGAATCGCAGGGGATCTATATTATTCCATTCGGGAAGAAACACCTGCCGGAATTTCACTCTCTGGTTATTGATTATCTGTTTAGTGTGGTAAACAGTTACATTCTGGATGAAGAAATATTAGCTGTACCCCGGGTAGGAGCGATTAATTACCATGATGCTCCCTTGCCTGCTTATGCGGGGGTACATGCTACTTCATGGGCTATTATGGAAGGACAATCCACCCATGGGATTACCTGGCATTACATGGTTCCTGAAACCGATGAAGGACCGGTCATCATTCAGAAACCGGTGAAAATTGAACCGCAAATGAAGGTAAGTGACCTGGATGCTAAATGTTACGAGTTGGCAATTGAAGCATTTAAAGAGCTTACACAAAGCGCTTTACACGGAAAACTCAAACCAATCCGGGTACCGGGTCAAAAATCATATTACGGACTACACAAAAAACCCGAGCAGGGTGGAATCATAGACTTTTCAAGGCCGGGCAGCGAGATTGTCAATTTATACCGTGCACTCTCATTCAGTAAATATTATCCCAATTATTTCTGTTCCCTGAAACTGGCGTTTCCTGACCAGGTTCTTTATCCGCAGCAGGTTGAATGGCTTCAAAGAAAAAGCGGGGAGGAACCCGGCACTTTGCTGTCGGTTACGGATTCGGCTATTCAGGTGGCCTGTTCAGACGGGATCATCTATTTAAGTCAATTTGAAGACCGGTTCAGGAATCCGGTTCCTTTGGCCAATCTTTTACCCTATTTGTCCTCCATGACCGGGAAAAAGGTTTTTTCTGCTCCCGGAAATGAAACGGTTCAGTGGTTGGAAAGTTTGTCGAAAAAAGAGCGTAAGTGGGTTCGGTACTGGTCGGGTAAAGAAGAGCTGCCGGCGGCTCCGGTTCCCGGGGTGGCCGGAGAGCAACTTATTGATGAAGTGAAAATACCGGATATGAACGATACGGAGGTGGCCATTTCCCTGCTGGTTTTTATGAAGCTGGTGGATCCGGATTGGACTTTTGGGATTGAAGTGGTTACCGGTAAGGCGCCCGAATGGATCAGGTGGTTTACTGAGCCGGTATTGCCGGTTGACATCGGAAAATTTGATCCTGAGGATTTTGTTGCATTGTATGAAAGTTTGAAACAACAGATTGAGGATGCTACTCCCGAGAATGCTTTTGTCTCCGATTTATGGTACCGTCATCCCGAATTGATAAGACCGGGGTGGAATGGTCCGGTTTATCATTGGACGGTGAGGTTTGTACCCCCGGATACTCCTTTACGTGAAGGAGATCTTGCCATTCATCATGGTGTCATTCGTTTGGCACGGGGAGAGGACCGCGAGCGGCAGATGAAAATAACAAACTGGAGTGAACGGTTTATCCGGTTGGCGAATTATTTTCATCCCCGGAAATTCGGTGATGAGATCCCGAAAAATATTCTGTTGTTGGATGGAGAGAAAGCTATTATACCTCCTGAAATCACCTGGTCATACAAGGCAATTGGCGAGTGGTTTTTAGAAACGGCAAGGACTTATCCCGAAAAAACCGCTTTGAAGTTTCAGGAACGGGCACTTACTTTTCAGGAGGTGTACCAAACGGTCAGGCGAGTGGCCAATTTTATTTACCGGCCTGCTGTCAGAGAGGCTCGTATAGCTGTTTGCCTGGAACGTTCGCCTGAATCAGTCATGGCCCAGCTGGCCATTTATCTGCTCGGATATACGTATATCCCTATTGATCCGAATAATCCCGAAACCCGGATTCGCTATATTCTTCAGAAAAGCAAACCTGCTGTATTGCTTACGGATGCAGCCCTTTACAGGGAGATTCAACCGTATGCGGATATTCCGGTAAAGTTATGGGATGAAATGTTGACCGGCAAAGAGTTGCATGATTTCCCTGAAGTATCTGAGAAACAGATTGCTTATATGTTATTTACCTCAGGGAGCACCGGCGAACCCAAGGGAGTACCGATTCCGTATGCGGCTTTATCAAGGTTTATCCAGGATAGTATTTACCGGTATAACCTGACCCATCAGGATACCGGACTGCAATTTGCTTCGCTGGCTTTTGATGCCTCCATGGAAGAGATTTTTCCGATTCTGTTATCGGGGGGTACCCTGGTGATCCGTACCGAAGCCTGGCTGGGCAGTGTCAGCGGATTTCTCGAACAGGTGAATAAACACGGGATTACTTTTCTGGATTTACCAACGGCTTACTGGCAGGTGGTGATACGGGATATTTATAAGAAAAAAACCGGATTGCCTGAAATGGTCAGGCAGGTGATCATTGGCGGGGATTATGCACAGCCCTCTGTTTTTGCCATGTGGCAGGAGCTGTTTCCCGAACATCCCAGGCTGGTGAATACTTACGGACCAACCGAGGCTACGGTGGTTTGTGTGGCATGGGATAAAACGCTGGCGCCGGAAAACAAGGAGGCTTTGCCCATAGGATTACCGGTAAACAGTTTACAAGCCAGGGTGGTCATGGAGAACGGATTGGATGCTCCTCCGGGAATTGCCGGTGAGCTTTGGATGGGTGGCCCCACCTTGTCACCCGGATATTTTGAAAATCCGGATCTGACCCAAAAAAAATGGGTGCATTATCATGACATCAGATGGTACCGTACCGGTGACTGGGTATGGCGAAATCCCGACGGAGTAATGTATTTTCAGGGTCGTGTGGATGATCAGATTAAAGTGGGTGGTTTTCTGGTTGACCTGAATGAGGTACTGAGGGTGTTTTCTCAACTGGAGGGCGTGCGTGAAGCGGCGGTCAGGGCGGTGACCATGCACGACAACCAAAAAATGATCATAGGGTATGTATTGTTTCCTTCAGGGGCACCCGATGAATCATTTATAAAAGAGCGAATGGCCCGGTCATTACCCGCTTATATGATCCCGCACCGGATTCTGGCAGTGGATGAGATCCCTTATAACCAGAATAATAAAGTAGACTGGAGAAAACTTCCGGTACCGGATCCATCATCTGATGCGGCCGGGTCATCAGAGAAAGTAACACTGACCGATCCGCTGGAGCAGAAAATCCAGATCCTGTTTCAGGAGCATCTGGGAGTCAGCTACATGGATCCGGATGCCGATATCTTTGAAATGGGTATGAGTTCGCTGACCGCAGTGGCGGTTTTGTCGGAGCTTGAATCTCATTGGGGCCAGCCCATTCCTCTTGCCATCCTGTTGCAATATCCTACCGTCAGATCGCTGGCAGCGGGATTAAAAGAGAGTAATGAAAAGGAATTTTTCAGGCCGCTGGTCAAAATTAAAACAGGAGGATCCAAACGCCCCCTGTTTATTATCCATGGTGCAGGTTTAAATGTTTTGTTATTTAACACGTTAAAGGATCTTTTGGATCCCGGTCAACCGATTTACGGAATCCAGGCAAAAGGGATGGACGGAGAATCTCCCATCTTGTCGAAGTTAGAAGATATCATCGATTCTTATATGAGTGAAATTAAATCGGTGCAGTCGATCGGACCGTATGCGCTGGCGGGGTTTTCCATTGGCGGATTAATTGCTTTTGAACTGGCACGCCAAATGCAAGATCAGGGTGACGATGTGGATTTTATCGGGGTTTTTGATACTTATGCCGAATCTTCTATCCAACGATGGCCAAAGCTGAAGCGTATGATGTATAAAATGAGATGGAACTGGAATCGTTTTTGGTATAATCTGTTTCTGGTGCTCAAAGAACCCGGGGATGTACTGCCCAAGAAATTAAAGTGGTTAAAATTTAAAATTAAGAGCCGTTTGACCGGTGGTGAGCCGGTGCGTGGCGAAGAGCTTGAGGATTTGCCGGATAAACTGTTTCATATTGCTAATATTACCATTCGGGCGGTTTTAAGCCTGGAACTGAAACCGTTTGACGGACCGGTACATGTGTTCAGGGCGGCCCATCGTAATTTTTATATCCCCGACCGTGTGTATCTCGGCTGGAAACCCTATGCTAAAGGAGGGGTGATTATCCACGAAATACCCGGGGATCACTCTCATATTTTTGCAGCACCCAATGATAAGGAGTTTGCAAAGGTGTTGCAGCAGGCGCTGGATGATTCATATGAAGAGTTCATGAGGAAAATGAATAGTGATGTGAAAGAGTGACGGCATATGCATGTAAAGAAGATAATCAAATTTTTACGGATGACAACCGGTGGTTTAGCCTGGTGCATTATATAAAACATTGATTTTTCAAAAGGGAATATTTCCGGATTTTTATCCGGGTCTGGCAGACCGGATGCAATTGCATGGATTTGATCTGTTTTTGACCCGTATTCAAACGGATATTTATCATCAGGATCCCGAAACCACATGGCTTGGCAAGGAGGATATGTTACTGTTAAACCGCTTGGGGAACAAGGATTTACAGAAGAAATTTGTCCTGGAGCAGGCTTTCCGCAGGGCGGTATTAGCCGGAGTAACGGGTTTGCGGCCTGAATCTTTAATTTTTGAACGTAATTCTGCTGGCAAGCCGTTTCTGATTAACTATCCGGGTATGTATTTTTCTCTCAGTAAGAGTGCCGGCCGGGTAGTGATGGCTGTGGGCAGGCAGCCGGTGGGAGTGGATATTGAGGTGTTGACCGGAAGATTGCCTGATCGTAATATGGTAGCTTATCTGAACCGGAACAGGGATGCTTCGCTTGACCCGTTGCCTGAGGATATCGATGAGTTTTCTTTCAAGCGGTGGTGGGTACAAAATGAGGCGGTGCAGAAACTCAGGGGGGTGACTATGGATGATTTCGGATGGGTGGTACCGGTTGGCGTTAAGGAGCGGAGCCGGTTTTTACGGGAGCAGCAGGTAGATTTGGCGGAGATCCCGGTCGAAGGGTATGCCGGTTGGATGGCTTTTGAAAGGCACCGGTAAAATCCGGGAAAAAATCCTATTTTTATACTTTAATTAATTGTCATTAATCAATTTAACATTATTATGTATAAAAAATTATTAATCATGGTAGCCGGTATGGGTTTAATGCTTGCCGGATGTCAGGACCAGGCGTCTAAATACAATCTGGATCCGGATAATCCGTTTTTCAGTGAATTTAAAACCCCATTTGGTGTTCCGCCTTTTGAGCAAATAAAGAACAGTGATTATGTTCCGGCTTTTGAAGCCGGAATGAAGATTCAAAAAGATGAAGTTGATGCTATTGTCAACAATTCTGCTGCTCCCACTTTTAAAAACACCATTCAGGCATTGGATGGTACGGGGGAGATTCTCAACCGGGTCAGTTATATCTTTTTCGGACAGAGCAGTGCAAATACCAATGACACCCTTCAACAGATCCAGCTGGAGATTTCTCCGAAACTGGCTGCTCACAGCGATGAGATCAATATGAATCCCAAGCTCTTTGAGCGGGTGAAAACTATTTACGACCAGCGTGAAAAGCTGAATCTTACCGATGAGGAGTCTTATATTTTGGAGAATATTTACAAAGGCTTTGTCCATTCAGGTGCCTTGTTGTCTCCTGAGGATAAGGAGAAGATGAAGGCTATCAATCAGAAACTCTCTGTTCTGACCGTACAATTTGGCCAGAATGTACTGGCTGAAACAAACTCCGTACAGATCGTTGTGGATGACCCTGCGGATCTGAAAGGATTACCCGAATCGTCGGTTAAAGCGGCAGCCAAAACGGCTGAGGAGGCCGGATTGAAAGGCAAGTGGGTATTTACCGCACAAAAACCAAGCTGGATCCCCTTTTTGCAGTATGACGAAAACCGGGCATTACGTAAAAAGGTGTATGACGGATGGCTGATGCGTGGACGTCAGGACAATGAGCACAACAACGAAAAAATTCTGGCCCAAATCGTTAGCCTGAGAGCGCAAAAGGCTCAGCTGCTGGGTTATCCGACCCATGCCGATCTGGTATTAGAGAACCGGATGGCCAAGAATTCAAAGAATGTGATGGAATTGCTGGATAAGGTTTGGAAACCTGCTCTTGCTGCGGCTAAAACCGACCGGGATATCATGCAGGCTATGATCCGTGACGAGAGGGGTAAATTTAAACTGGCTCCATCTGACTGGTGGTATTATGCCGAGAAAATGCGTAAAGCGAAGTATGATCTGGATGAATCGCAGCTCAGGCCCTACTTCAAACTTGAAAATGTGCGCAAGGGAGAATTTGATGTGGCTCACAAATTATACGGGATTACTTTTTCTGAGATCAAGGATATTCCCAAACCGCATCCTGAAGCGGTGGCTTTTGAGGTGAAAGATGCCGACGGATCTCATCTCGGGGTATTATACCAGGATTACTATCCGAGGGCCGGCAAACGGCAGGGAGCATGGTGTGGGACTTATCGCGATCATCATGTGGTGCACGGGAAAGAGATTCACCCGGTAGTCACTATCGTTTGTAATTTCACCCGCCCGGGCGGAGGCAAGCCTGCCCTGTTGAGCCTGGATGAAGTCTCAACCCTTTTTCATGAATTTGGCCATGCGTTAGATGACCTGTTTGCCAAGAACACGTTGCAAACCACATTCCGTCCGCGTGATTTTGTTGAACTTCCCAGCCAGTTTATGGAACATTTTGCCGTAGAGCCTGAGGTGCTTAAAACCTATGCATTTCACTATAAAACCGGAGAGCCTATTCCGGATGAACTGATTGAGAAGATGCAAAAAAGCAGTGTATTCAACCAGGGCTTTGCCTCTACCGAGTATCTTGCCGCCTGTTATCTTGATATGGCTTATCACATGTTGAAAACCACCGAGCCGGTGAATGTGCCGGAATTTGAAAAAGCTACCTTAGAACGGATCGGGTTAATCCCCGAGATCGAACCTCGTTATCACAGTACTTATTTTACGCATATCACCGGAGGATATGATGCCGGGTACTATGGTTACGAGTGGTCTGCCGTGCTGGATAACGATGCATTCGAGGCATTTAAGGAGACCTCCCTGTTTGATCAGAAAACGGCCCGGTCATTCAGAAAAAATATTCTGGAGAAAAACGGTTTTGCCGATCCGATGGCTATGTGGATGGCTTTCAGGGGAAGAAAACCGGACATTACACCGTTGATGCGCAACCGGGGGTTTATTCATTAAAACGATTTCCCGGAAAACTAGCGGATAAAATTCAGGTCAAGTTGCTCTTTCTGTTGGTGTTGCTGAAAATTATTCAGGTTATAGGTAAAAGTCAGCGTAGCCATCGGGGCTTCGGTTTGAATATTGGTCAGTACGGAAACGCCTTCAGAATTATTTTCGAGCCGGGTACGGCCGGTACGTAACAGATCACGTACGCCTAAGGTCAGCGTGGCTTTGCGTTTCATGAACGATTGGGTAAGTCCCAGGTTCAGTAAAAAATTACCGCCTTTGCGGCCCTGCAGCATGACCGTCGGACCGGTATAATTTGAAGAGATCACAAAGCGGGTATTGGCGCTGAACAGAAAAACCGTGTTCAGCCGGGCATTCCAGGTAAAGATGTGATCCGCAATATCATCGGGCATGGTTTCATCCTGAAGAAGATAATAATATCCGTTGGCCGATCCCATCAGCAGCAGCCATTTGGCCGCGGAGATATTGGCTGTGAGTTCTAATCCAGTGGATTGTGACAGGTTGGCATTCATCGGCATCAGTATCAGATGCCTGTTCTCATCCAGGTTCATGGTAAAAGTGCTCACATCTTTTACTCTGCGGTAGTAAACCTGGGTTGTTACCAACCCGAGCTTGGTTTGTTTCTGATAGGAAAACTCGTATGATTGGATGAATTCTGGTTTCAGATCCGGGTTGCCGGTACGAACGGTTTGGTTATCCACAAACTGGGGGAAAGGGTTCAGTTGCATCCCCTGGGGGCGATTGATCCGCCGGCTGAAGCTGAATTGCAGGGATTGCCCTTTTGGCAGTCCGAGTGAAGCCGAACCACTTGGGAAGAGGCTCATAAATTGGTAATTATTTTGCTGGTTCAGTGTTTTTTGATCAATTAACCGGTTGGTATATTCACCCCGAAGTCCAATCGAATAGCTGAATTTTGACAGCTTACCCGACCAGATCCCATATCCGGCATAAATATCCCGTTGCAGCAAAAATTCATTGGAAAAAGCGGGATTGTCTACCCACTGATCCCCGGTTGAGTCATAATCTTCATAGGTAAACCGGGAGTGATCGGTATATCGCATCAGTTGAGCTCCGGTCTCCAGTTTATTACCGTTTTTAAAAGGGAGGGTATAATCTGTTTTAATACGGGTATCATTAATACCCATTTCAGAAGTGGATTGATTACGGGTATTGAAAATAGTTCCCGGATTCCAGTTGGAATCGGATGGTTTTTCATTTGTGGTTTGCAGGATGACGCCGTTGAATCCTCCCGTGAAGAGATCCACATCCAATTGATGGCCTTTGTCGTTGAATTTATGGCGGTAGCTGATTGTAGGGTTATAAAATGAACCGTTCAGCGAGATGACGTTTTCATACAGAAGCCATTGGGTGACAGGAGCATCGGTCAGGCCTACAGAGATTTTATTTTGTACATCCACGTCATTTTCCAATTTGCCGAAACGGGTACTAAGTGTGATCGAATTCTTTTTATTGAAATCATAATCCAAACCGGCATTGACATTAACGGTTTGAGCGGCGATATCCTGGAGCAGATCGCTGTTTCGGTCAATTGACCGGAGTGAATCGCAGAGTGTCCGGTTGATGAATCCCTTTGCAAAGGTGTGAATTGAATTCGCAGAAACACCGGCGAAGATGTTGAGTTTTTTCATCCGGTAGCTGGCTTGCAGATCTCCTGAATATTTATGATTCCATCCCACCATCAGGGAAGCTTGCGACATGAATCCGGCAGATTTTTGTTTTTTCAGGACCAGGTTGATAATTCCGGCAGCTCCCTGTGCATCATATTTGGCTGATGGGTTGGTCATAATTTCAATATTATCCACCATATCCACCGGAAGTTGCTTGAGCAGGGTAGTCCCGGCAACGGGAGAAGGTTTTCCATCGATCAGCAGCCGGTAATTTGAACTGCCACGCAGCAGGATGTTTCCATCCGCATCGGTAGTGATCCCGGGTGCATTTTCCAACACTTCAACCAGGGTAGTGGCCCCGGTGGATTTCATTTGGGCGACGTTGACCACTTTTTTGCCGGCCTGGTAGGTAATTCCCGGTTTGGTACTGACCACTTCAACACCTTTAAGTTCCCGGGTGGATTCAGACAGAGAGATTACCCCTGCGTTAAAAACCGGACGGGCCGCATCAAGGCTGAATGCTTTTGAGACAGGTTGAAACCCGACAAAGCGGACTGCCAGCAGATGCCGGCCAAAAGGGATCTTATTAATGGTAAAGGTGCCATTCTCTTTGGTTACCGTACCCCTGGCAACAGATGAATCCGGCAGGTTCAGGATGGCTACATTGACCTGGGCAAAAGGTGTTTGGTCATCCGCATGAATTACCGAACCTTTAATGGTTCCGGTTTGAGCTTTAAGTGTGGAGAAAGTGCAGAGGGAAGTGATCAGAAAACCATAAAAAAAAAGCCTGGTAAACCGGGTTTGGGATAGAATGAAATTCATGTTTTATTTTATTAGACTGGGGTAAATGGTTTTTGTTACAAAAAAAACGAAGTACGGCAAAGATAAAGGATTAACAGAAAGAAAAAAGCAAACAGAAAAGCCTGTTTTTTCACGAATGACAGGAACCAACTTAAAGAAAAACCCTATGAAGGGGGATCGTGACAGGTGACACAGGTTAACCCGTGACTCATTTCCTGAATTCATCTGCCGGGATATATCTGTTCCCTTCCATGAAGAATGCGGTTATTTTATCGGGATATCCCCATGCGGCGGGCCATCCGGGGTTTGCCCAGGTCACAGTAGTATCTTTGTTGACCAGAATCATGCGGTCATAGGGAGGGGTATGGCTGATGGCGGGCAGATCGCCATAGACAAAAGTGTTGTTTTTCAGCGTGACACCGGCTGCGCGATGCCCGCGGATACAGGTATGTGCCGTGTGGTAGATGAGGTTATCTTCAATCAGGTATCCTTTACTTCCTTCATCAATAAACATTCCGTTATTGGGGGATGCATGATTCAGTTCACTGCGCAGGATATCATGGATTTTGTTGCCTTTGATCACGGTACCGGGCTGGTATCCCAGTGTATAGATCCCTCCTCCGTCACCCAGCATTCGCATGACGTCATATATTTGATTATCAAGGATCATGTTGTTTGACGCAGAGGAAGGTTTGGGATTCCACTGCCACCCCACGGAGATGCCCGTATAAGGCATATTGAATATCTCATTGCGGATAATCCGGCATCCGGATGTGAATCCGAGCCAGATACCGACGGCCGATTGAAAATGGAGGCCTCCTGAATGGATGGAGCAGTCGGCAACTTCATTATCCGTAGGAAGGGCGAGTGTATCGGTTACCGGGTCATAGGCTGTTCCGATCATGATCCCGTTACCGCCAAAATCAGTGATCGTACAATGGCTCATCCGGTTATGGTGACACCCTTCTGAAAAATAGATAGCATTGCTCCCGGTTTGATTAATATGGCAATTTTCAAAACTGCATTGGGAGGCCCAGGTCAGACTGACGGCGTTTTCGATAAGAGCCTGATCATTGCTCAACCCGGTGGATCCGGTGTAAAAGAAACAAGCCTGCCGGCCGTCATGGCCATAGGGAGGAAGGAGGTATGCGGCATGTGAAAAGCTGATTCCTGTAAAATGAAGGTTTTGAACCGGTGCACGGCGGGATCCTGTGATACGGATCAGAGTTTTGATCACCGGGGCGATTACCCTGGTATTTTCTGGCGTTTGCCCGGGTTGCGGCTGGTAATAGAGGATATGTGTTTCAGGGTCAATGGCCCATTCTCCGGGTTGGTCGATAAAGGCAGGATGGCCTTCAAGAAACCCGCTGTATTTTCTTTTTGCTGCTACGAACAGCGAATTATAGCCGGCATTTGAAAATGCGAAGGGAGGTTTCATAATGATCTGACCCTGATCCAGATCCGTTTCAAAGACCTGTTTCCGCAGGATAGCCCAGTCTTTAAAAAGAACGAATTCACAATTCCTGACCGGACCGGCGAGGGAAGATGTTTGCCGGGTGTCATCCAGTCGGATAATAATTTTTTGAATTGAGTTGTTGTCATGACTTTTTAATGGGATTATATCACGGAGGTACCACCGGGGTTGCGGGTCCCCGGTATTTGGGATCCGGGCCCTGACAGCAAGTTGCCCATTGACATACAGTTGTTCGAAGTTTAGATCCGGTTGCAATTGCAGGGTCCATAACCCGTTCTCCCCGGTTTTCCATCCGGTTAGTTCAGTGCCTCCTGAAAGGGTAACGGATTCATCCCGGCAGGCTGACCAGGAAACGGATCGGTTGGGGTTACCTCCATCGTCCGGCTGAAAAACCAGGGGATGGTTTAAATAGTAAGTGCCTTCGCGAAGGTAAACGGTAACCTTTTTTTTCGGATGGTCTTTCAGGAAGGTCCGGACGACTTGCTGCGTATGCCCTGGAGTTTTCCAGGGCTTATCCAAAGTGCCCTGACCGGTGGTATCATTACCAGTTGGTGAAAGATAGAAAGCAGATTCGTGATGGCAGGCTGTAAGTCCGGTTAATAGAACGACTCCTGCCAGGAGCATGAAGAACAACGGCAGCTTTTTCAGGTGCATAATATTAATTTTTAACGCATCGGATGGAGAATCCCCGGTCGATACCTCTGGTTTCACGGTAGATTCCATCCTGATCATTCTGGAAATAACGGATATACGGATCACCTGCAGGTCCCGGTGTGAGGGTCCAGAAGCGGGCTTTTTCACTAAGGTATAAAAAACTGCCGTTGCCATCTCTGAAACCTGCCGGCAGCACATTAAATTTACTTTCGTTAGAACCGTTGCCATTACCGATCCACCCCGAAGTTGATTTCATTTTATACCCCACCCGGCCTTCTGCACGCCAGCCGGTTGCATCGGCAGAGTTCCGGCTCATGCCCAGTGCCATTTCAAGCTGTTTCCACTCTTCATCCGAGGGGAGGTGCCAACCGGACGGACAGGCAATCTGGGCGGAGGTGTGCGTGTACAAACGGCCGTATGTATTACAATTTATCACCGATTGGTTATAGCACCATGATTCGGCCGGTGTTTGATAATTAAGGTTTTCAGCCATCCACCAGACCGACCCGAGTCGCACGGTTTTATATATTTTCCCGTCACGTGTGTCGGTCATCGTCCCTGTTGGAATAATCACTACATTTTGGGTAGTAAATAAAACTACTGCACCGTATGCGGTGCCGTTTTGGTTTGTAGCGTAAGCTCGTAGGTAATAGGTTGTCAGGGGTTGCAGGTTTGAGAGGGTACTGGTAAAAGATCCGGTTCCGCTGCCATCCACTGTATGAGATTCATTAACCAGCGGGTACCCTGTGGTATTCCAGCACACGCCGCGTTGGGTGATTGTGGTACTTCCCGAAGCAGTAACATTACCCCCGGTGACAGCTGTCTTGTCGGTGATTTGGGAAACCGTGCCGGTTGAAACCTGCGGAAGAGCCGGGTTGGTACCTTTCACGCATCGCACCGACATACCCCGACTGGCGCCGCGGGTGCTGCGGTATACTCCGTCGTTGTCATATTTGATAAAGCGGATCCACGGATCCCCGGTTTGACCCGCATCTACTCCCGAAGTCCAGAAACGGGCTTCCTGACCGAGGTAAGAGAAAGCACCATTTCCATCTCTGAAACCGCCCGGCAGAGCATTAAATTTACTGTCATTGAGGCCATTTCCATTGGCATCCCATCCGGTGGTTGATTTTATCCGCTTGCCGACACTGCCTTCAAGTCGCCAGTTGATGTTTTCTGCCCCGGAAGTACTCATACCGAGTACCGTTTCCATTGCCTGCCAGTCGGCATCCGTCGGCAGGTACCAGCCGGGAGGGCAAACCGCACCGGCGGTTTCCCAATCGTAGAGTCGGCCATAAGTAGTGCAATTGGCCAGGTCTTCATTGTAGCACCATGAACCGGCGTTGGTATTAAAATTGAGATTTTCAGCCATCCACCAGGTATCTCCGTATTTAACCGTGGTATAAGTATGAATGTCACGCGGGTCTTCGAGGCTTCCGGTTTCAAAAGATTCTAACAGGGTGGTAAATGACACCTCTTTACCGTAACCGGTTTCGGTACCATTTGTGGCATATGCCCTGACATAATAAGTTGTGTTGGGAGTCAGTCCGGTTAGTTCACTGGAAAAGATCCCGTTACCCGAACCATCAGTAGTATGGTTCTCTTCTGCCATAGGGAATCCGGTAGTATTCCAGCAGACACCCCTTGCGGTAACCGGGGATCCTCCGCTTGAGAGGACTTCCCCGCCGCAACTGGCTGAGTGTCCGGTAACGTTAGAAACAGATGCTGTTTTTACAACGGGTTTCGACTGATCCACTCCCTGTACACATCTTACCGAGAAAGAGCGGCTGCCTCCTCGAACTGCCCAGTAGATACCGTCATGATCTTCATTGATGTATCGTGCCCAGTACCCATTCCGGGTTGGTGTGCGGGTCCAGAAACGGGCCGATGTACCCAAATAGGCAAAAGTGCCGTCTCCATCCCTGAATCCTCCCGGCAGGGCAGTGAAGTGAATGATGTCGGAACCGTTCCCGTTATTAAGCCATCCGCTGGTGGATTTGAGTTTTTTACCGATTAAACCATCGGTTTTCCACTGGTCGGAAGTCAGGTCCAGACCTGAAAATCCCAGTGCGGTTTCAAGGGTTATCCATTCATCCTGTGTGGGCAGATGCCAACCCGCGGGGCACACAGAGGCAGCAGTGGTCCAGTTGTATAACCGGCC
This sequence comes from Bacteroidales bacterium, assembly GCA_021160155.1. GTDB lineage: Bacteria > Bacteroidota > Bacteroidia > Bacteroidales > UBA12481 > JAGHDB01. Next base: position 14,656 of record JAGHDB010000348.1, read on the forward strand.
ATAAGTCGTGCAGTTTGCAGGGTTGTCATTATAGCAATAAGATCCGGTTCCGGTGACAAAATTCAGGTTTTCGGCCATCCAGACCTGGTTGTTGATCTTGACCCACTGATAAATCTGACTATCGCGTGGATCGGCAAAGGATCCGGTGGAAACATCAGGTATATTCTCCTGGAATACAGCAAAATACCCAAGTTGAGCGGATGATCCGTATATGATCTTGCGGTTGGTGTCATACACCTGGCTGGCGAGCGGGGTTAACTGCCCGTTTGCCGGGTCATACCGGTAAAGCTGGACCCAGTCGGGATAGTTTGGGTTAAGGTGACTGTAAGACATCCCGATGGTGACATTCTGGTTTAGGGATAAAGTGTCGGGTTGTACATGAATGATTCGTGCATTAATATGGTTTGCGATGGCAATATTGGCCGGAGCCATGGTAAGTGTGATTTGTACCGGACCGTTAAGCGTACCGGCTTTAAAAGCGCAGACGGCATCATGGACCGGACTGAGGGAATCCCCGATATATACTTCGCCTCCCAATGTTCCGACAACTCCTCTGCCTGTACCGAGGTACACATAAGTAGCCGGGTCGGTAATGACGGGGACAGGCTTGCGGCAATTAACCATCATGGTTATCAAAGCGATCAGGATCAGAAAGTTTGATTTGGTTTTCATATCACTGTGCCTCTTTGATGATAATAGCACAAGATACAAAGAATCTGCAGATTAAGGATGCGGGTATTTTGAGAAACCGGAGAGCGTTTATTTGTTTATTTGTTTATTTGTTTATCTGTTTTTTGTTTAGTCGTTTAATTGTTGAATATCTGCTATTTTTAGAGAAAAATTGAGGTATCATGAGAAACAATCATTGCAAATTCCTGTCGCAAGTTGCGAATCACCCCTAGTACATCTTATACAACGTCACCCAACCCTCACCACCCACCTCCAC
>JAGHDB010000210.1 GCA_021160155.1 Bacteroidales bacterium
GGAAGATCCCGGTAATGATCCGGATACCCATCCAGATAGGGGAAATAGGTTTGATCAAAAAAAGTAGCGCCTACGGGTTTGCGTGCGATCAGTTCTCCATCCTCATGAAAAACTTTCCATGATTTGTCAGGCAGATGATCCGGTTTGAACCAGTAAGGATAGAAGGCTTGTACACCCGGTTCCAGCTCAAAAGGATACCAGTCTGCTTCACGTGTTAAAAACGCCCGGCCGAGATCAATAACATCAACTCCGAATTGATCCAGGAAAAAATCTTCAGGCTGGGCCAGCTCCTGTACCGTGTCGTAAATCAGCGTTTTGCTGTGTGTATGGCCCAGATAGCGGTTCAATCGGTTATAAGCCAGTGCTGAAATACCCGAACTGGGTGTAGCTCCCAGATCAAACGGCACCCGGTCAGGCTCGCAGTGCGTCAATGCAGTCAATATTCTTTCTCTTCCGGTCACTTAAAAACCAATTATAATTTCTCCCATTTCTCCATCCCTCAATTTCTTTTACCTATCATTTCTTCCATCACCTTCTCAGCTTCACTAAGGTAGAAATCTTTTCCCAGATCTTCGATCATTCGTTTGGCGATTTCCTGTTTGGCCGTATCCTGTTGAATAAGTTTACGGTCGGCCTCAAGTGATGATATTTGGAGCCCGGTTGGTTTTTTCAACAGTTCGGTAAATTTTTTATTCTCTTCCTGCCTGGTTTTTTGGCGAGTCATATACTGCTCCAGGTTCAGGGTGTACAGGGTGTGGCGGGCATCCTGTTTCAATCGTTCTGCACTTTGCCGGACAAGTTGAAAAGAGCGGTTTTTACTGACCCGTTTAGCACTATGTGCCTGGAGTTGTGCTTTATGAATAGTTACGGGCCAGTGTGCAAAGGGTGCTTTCTGGATCTTATCCCATGGGAGAGGATTTTCCTGTTCTTTTTCACCAACGTCCACACTGTCATTGGCATCGGGCAGAATGATATCCGGGGTTACACCTTTTAATTGAGTGGATCCTCCGCTGATGCGGTAGAATTTCTGGATGGTCAGAGAAAGAGCACCCAGCGGTTTAATATCGTCATAGCGGGAAGGAATAAAGGCATCAAGGTTAGCAACCCGTTGAACACTGCCTTTGCCCCAGGTAGAATGACTGCCGATAATCAGTCCGCGACCGTAATCCTGCATGGCTCCGGCAAAGATCTCCGATGCGGAAGCGCTGGAGTAGTTGGTCATCACTACAAGCGGTCCGTTATATTGGGTTCTGGGATCTGTATCTGAAAGAACCCGGGGTGGACCAACTCTGGATTTTACCTGTACCACCGGTCCGCGCGGGATGAATAATCCGGCTAATTTCACTGCTTCAGGCAGTGACCCGCCGCCGTTATTACGGAGATCAAATATTATTCCCCTGGCTCCTTCGGCTTGCAATTTGGCGATCTCCTTTTTTACATCTTCTGAACATTTACGGCCGTTGCGGTCCTGAAAATCCAGATAAAATTTCGGCAGATAGATGTAACCAATTTTTGGTGACCGTTTGCCGTTTTGCAGCATAAGAGAGCTGGCATATGACTCTTCGAGGATGATCACATCCCGGGTCAGCACCACTTCATGGATACTCCCGTCACGTTTTTTAATTTCGAGTCGTACCTGGGTGCCTTTCGGACCTTTGATCATTTCAACGGCGCGCTCCATTTTCATATCCAGGATATCGACATACGGCTTTTTTGCCTGTGCCACGCGCATAATCAAATCATTCACCTCAATTTGCTTACTGCGCCAGGAGGGGCTTCCGGGAAACATGTCCACTACCATCAAATATCCGTCTTTCTGACGGAGGGTAGCCCCGATCCCTTCATATTTACCGGCCATCTGTACATTGAACCGTTCCTGGTCGCGTGGCGGCATATACCATGAGTGGGGATCATAAACCGAAATAACCGAATTAATAAAGACAGACCACTGGTCGTTGCGGTCGAGATTTTTTACGCGTATGTACCAGTCGTTATAATTATCAAGAAGTCCCTTGCGTGCTTCGGTTTCTAATTGTGCCGTGCTTTTTACGGTGACTGTATCTGATTTTAAAGCAGCGTTTTGCTGGGATTGGAGGTTGTTGGCTACCCGCATCATGACCTGCAGCTTCAAAGCTTTACGCCAGGCTTCTTCGAGTTCGTGCTGGTTCTTCGGAAAAGAGCGTTTATCCGGATCGGTTTCAACGGTTTCGTTGATACTCAGATCAAATGGTTTAGAAAGATACCGGGTAAAATAGGTTTTGGTTTCAAGCAATCTCTTATTCATCAATTTGGCAGCATCCTCAAAAAGCTGAAAATCTCTTGACATCCATTCATCATCGATCTGATCTTTATATTCAGCCAGGCGGTCCACATCTGACTGAAGCAGATATCTCTTGTTCAGATCGAGTTGTTTGAGATAGTGGTTAAAAACTTTTTCAGAGAAGTTGTCATTGATCTCCAGCGGCTGGTAATGTCGCAGGGTCAGAAACTGGTTAACTGCTTCAGTGATAATCTGCTCTTTTTTATTTAGGGGAAGAAGGAATGCCGATAGGATAATCAGCAACGCTACTCCTGCAGTACCCATCCACCAAACACGTTTTTTCATTATGCAGTCATTTTATTGGTTGCAGGCACAAAAATAGATTCTTTGTGTGAATCTCCGTTTAAATAAAGGGAATAAAACCGGCTTTTTCCAGTTTTGAGATGATGTATTTGATCAGGTACTTATTCTGAAAATTAATAACATATTTTCTGGCGTTTTCATCCAAACCGGTAATCCACTCTTTTTCTCTGAACCAGCGGATTGTTTTTGAGATCTCGGCTGCATTCTTTTGAGGGAATATCAAACGGATATCTGCAGCCTGGAAGATCTGTTTCTCTATAGCAATATCGATAATAAGCCTGTCCTGGTCACTGAATATCCGGTCAAACATAGGATGTTTAAAAGCCGGTATCAGGATTTTTTCTTTAACAACTTGATAATCGGTCAACTGATCCATCCTGTCAAGGTCGTCTCTCAGTCCCTCCAGGGCAAATTCAAACCAGGCGAACTGGTCTTTCTCTTCACCTGAATCGGCTTTTCGCAGGAGTTCAATATATTTTTCGGGATCACGACAAAAAGCATACGTAGGATTAATGATCCGGTTATGTGCACCCGGGAATCCCGTTTTAAGAAGCATGGTGTAGGTCAGGATCCTGGCAGTGAGACCGTTAGCTTCTCTGAACGGATGGATCCATAAATACTCGAAATGAGCGTAAGCTGCTTTAATTGAATCGTATTTTGGTGAACCTTTTTTACTGATATAAGTAACTAATTTCTCTATGTAGGTTTCAATAAGGTGGGCTGACGGAGCGTGGTTGCCGGGGATCTCCGGACGGCCCTCCTGGCGCCTGAACTTGCCGGCATATTGACTGCTTTGATTGGTAATTCCTTCGCGTATCATCCGGTGCAGTTCAGTAAAAAAACCTTGAAAAATGGCTGTTTCATTTAAATTTTCATCAATAAAGTGCATGGCTTCGGCTACTTTATCAATCTCAAGGGTTTTCCGGCCTTTTGTTTCGGGATCATCCTCTTTAGCCTCCAAATATTTACTGATACTTGTTTTATTTCCGTCAATACGTGCTGATCCCATGGCATCCAGATCGTGAAAAATATTTCTGAATTGGTTGTAATAATAGGGATGTGTGGTAGGATGTACCTCTTTACGGCGTAGATGTTCAATATCAATAATCAGATCGATAATACGGCTGTGAAATGGGGGTTCATGGACACGGAATCCAGGATTCTTTACAATTGGAGACATAATGTATCAGAGTCGTTAAATAAGAAGTAATGCAATAAATAGAAGTAAACCACCACAAGGATGGTTAAAGTTATTGTTTTTTTCTTAATTCAATGGTATTTGCATGAAATTTATACCCAGAAGGGTTTGACTGTTAAAATCGAAGAAAGTGCAGTTTTCCCAGGCTGACCCGGTACCCCACAGATCTTTAATGGATGAAGTGATCCATGCCGGCTCCCATACCATAATACCGGAGCCCCCTCCATTATAAATAGCGAGGGTCAGATCAGTCAGGTACTTGTATTGGCCTTCAGGCGTAGCCGGGTAGCCCGGTTCTGCATCATCCGGATTAAAAATATTGGGTCGCTGGTCAGCACTTCCGTAGGTCCATGGGTAAGCAGTTTCAACGCACATAATCTCCTTTTTGAAACTCTCCTTAAAGTTTTTGACATATTGACGTATTTGGTTCAGGGGAATGATACTCCATTTCGAGTAATAGGAGAAGCCCACGATATCAAAATCTGACACACCTCCTTTTCGGGTCACATTCATGAACCATGCATGTACATTTTCAGGTTGAGCCACATGCAGAATGATTTTTGTATGGATATCCGAATGCCGGGATACATCACGCACTGCACGGATGCCGGCATTCAACAGCTGTCCGAGTGCTACCCATCCTTTGTTAGTTCCACCCAGTGGGAGAAGTATTCCCGGGTTAATTTCGTTACCGATCTGAACCATTTCGGGCATCAAATTGGATTCATTCAAAATGGTCAGGGTATGGTAGGTATATTGATACATTGAATCAACGGTTTCACTCAGTGTCAGTCCTTTCCATGCAGCAGGCGGGTCTTGCCGGTGGGGATCGGCCCAGGTGTCGGAATAGTGAAAGTCAAGGTTCACCGCCATTCCCAGTTCTTTTGCCCGTTGAATGGCCCTCATCACATCTGCCAGATCGTTATACATCTGCGTCCCGTTGTCTCCATAAACTTCCTTAGTCCACACCGGGTTATGCCATAATCTTAACCGGACTACATTACAGCCATGGTTTCTGAAAATTTCATACGGATCCATGATTTTTCCACTATCCCGGTATAAACCACCATGATCGAGAATTTGATTCACATAGGAAAGATCGGCGCCCATGGCAAAATCGGTCCATTTATAACCGTAAGGATTGCTGGTTGAAGATTCTTTTTTACAGGAGGGGGAGAACAGTGAAAGGGTTAAGAGGATTATGATGATGAAGAGAGTTGAGAATATTGAGGGATTTTTGACGTGAGGGGCGGGGGGGAATAGCTTGCGGGATGGTTTCATGGTTAACTGCAGAATTATTTATTGTAAAGAAAAGAAAAAGAATTAATTTCGCGCCCACACTCACACCCACACCCACACCCACACCCA
>JAGHDB010000253.1 GCA_021160155.1 Bacteroidales bacterium
CTCCTCAACCTCCTCAACCTCCTCACCCTCCTCAACCCCCTCAACCTCCTCACCCCTCCCCAAATCCCGTCGATTGCTGAATATCCTCTTTACGGTATTGATCATAATATTGGCCGGTGCGTTGGCATATTTGCTGATCACGCTTTCAAGGGAGCGTAAGGCGACTGAAGAGATGCGGGTTACGCTGGAGATGCAGAAAGACCGGTTGACCCGGCAACTGGATGAATTATATTCGGCTTATGACAGTTTGCAAACTGAGAACGACAGCATGAACATGCTGGTGGAGCAGGAGAAGCAAAAGATTAAGGACCTGTTACATATCAAAGCCTCAAACGCCAGGAAGATACGGGTTTATCAGGCAGAAGTGGTTTCACTGCAAAAAGTGCTGAAGTCGTATATCGTGCAGGTTGATTCATTGAACCAGGCCAATCTCCGGTTACAGGCCGAGAACCGGGATGTGCATAATCGTATCAGGCGGGCTACCGACATCAACCGCAAGCTGGCTGAACAGAATAAAAAGCAGAAGAGTAAAATAGAGAAAGCATCGGTTTTAAAAGCGCTGGCCATTATAGCCGAACCGATTGACAACAAGGGAATAGTGCAGAAAAAGATCAGGAAAGTGGATAAGATCCGGGTATGTTTCACCCTGAGTGAAAATTCGCTGGCGAAACCCGGACCGCGACAGATCTATCTGCGTATTGCCCGTCCGGATGAGCGGGTGATGATCCGGTCGGCGGCCACCAATGTCTTTGAATTTAACGGTTCGAAAATTCCTTATTCTGCCATGCGTGAAGTGGAATACGAGGGCGTCGCACTGAAAGTGTGCATCTTTTATGATTCTACGCCCGAAGAGATCATCCCCGGCACCTATTATGTCGATCTGTATATGGAGGGAGAACGGATCGGAACGACGAGTTTTTCGTTGAAGTAAGCGGCCGCAAGGCGCTCATTACAACCCTCTGAGAAACTTCCGGTGAAAAAGAAGAATCCATGCAACGCCGATGGTGATGGCGGAGTCGGCGAGGTTGAAGATGGGCCTGAAAAAGAGAAATGACTGTCCCCCTTTCAACGGAAACCAGTGGGGATAGGTTCCTTTAATGACGGGAAAATAGAGCATATCCACCACTTTACCTTGCAGAAAATGACCATATCCGCCGCCGGGAGGAAAAAGTTGTGCCACACCACTACCCTGGACCAGCGGATTTTGCAGATAGGAGTTATCGAATATCAGTCCGTAAAAGGCGCTGTCAATGATATTCCCGGCCGCTCCGGCGGTGATGACGGCCAGCGCCAGGATAAATCCGTCGGGGGCCTCTTTTTTGATCATCACATGGATGAAATAGCCCAATGCGCCTACGGCGATCAAGCGGAATGTGGTCAGGAGGATCTTGCCTGTTTGCCCCCCCCATTCCATTCCGAATGCCATTCCGTTATTCTCAATGAAATACAGGTTAAACCAGTGACCGATAACCGGAATGTTTTGCCCCAGATACATATTGGTTTTCACCAGGATCTTCAGCGTCTGGTCGGCCAGCAGGATGAAGAAAACAATCAGTATGACTTTGAGGCGGGAGGACATGGGGGAGGTGTTCGGATGTTGGATATTGGATATTAGATATTGGATGTTAGATATTGGATGTTGGATGTTAGTATTCAGTTGGGGTTACAGTTATTTGTAATTTTAAATTAACCGAATACGTATAGATCTTGCTGAACACTAAACAGTTGTGGTTTAACGCTGCTGTTTTTTGGCTTCGATTGAAAGCGTGGCATGAGGTACTGCGCGGAGGCGTTCTTTAGAGATCAGTTTGCCGGTTTGCCGGCAGATGCCGTAGGTCTTATTTTCGATTCTCACCAATGCAGCCTGCAGGTGCTGGATGAATTGTACCTGACGCTGGGCCAGTTTGCCCACTTCTTCACGTGAAAGTACGGTAGCTCCCTCTTCAAGTACCTTAAAAGTCGGGGAGGTATCCTGCGTGTCATTCCCGTCCTGGTTGGCAAGGGTTTTTTTCAGCAGGTCGAGGTCGTTTTTGGCTTTTTCAAGTTTTGAAAGGATAAGTTCCTTAAATTCAGCCAATTCCTCATCAGAATATCTTGTTTTTTCTGTCATCATATTCTCTCTGTTGTTCTATAGATTCCTTATATACGTAAGACTTCAATATTTGTTATAATATCATCAGAAATTTCCACCTCTTTGCCCTCGTTTTTCTCTACCAGTTTCAGTTCAGCCGCGAGGGTTTGGTGTGCAATATAAGATTTAAATTGGTTTACCGCATCATGAAGCAACGGATGTTTTTTAATTTTAACAATCACTTTATCAGTTACTTCAAACCCGTTTTCTTTTCTAAGGTTCTGGATTCTGTTAATTAGTTCACGCGCAATGCCTTCATGGCGCAGTTCATCCGTCAGGGTAATGTCAAGGGCGATGGTCAGAGTTCCCTCATTAGCCACGAGCCATCCGGGAATATCTTCCGAGAGGATTTCCACCTCTTCGAGCAGCAGATCGCTGTCACCGGATGAGAGGGTCAGGGGATAATGACCGGTTGTTTCAATCCGGGTGATATCCTCCTGGGAAAATTGACTGATCATGCCGGATACCTCTTTCATCAGCTTGCCGTATTTTTTACCGAGGATTTTATAATTGGGTTTGATTTTCTTCACCAGGATCCCTGAAGTATCGGTCAGGTATTCGATCTCTTTGACATTGATCTCGGTTTTGATGATCTCTTCAACCGCCTGCAATTGTCTTTTGAATGAGGAGTTTAACACCGGCACCATGATGCGGCTCAACGGCTGGCGCACTTTTATATTGACTTTACGGCGCAGTCCGAGCACCATGGATGAGATACTTTGTGCCAGTGCCATCCGCTCTTCAAGATCGTGATCGATAATTTGGATATTTGCTTTGGGGTAACCGGTCAGGTGGACCGACTCTTCCGCCGCATGACCGGTACCGGCATGCAGATCGGTGTAAAGCTGATCCATATAGAAAGGAGCAAACGGAGCGGCCAGCCGGGCCAGCGTCTCCAGGCAGGTGTAGAGAGTCTGGTATGCGGAGATTTTATCCTGCTCATATTCACTTCCCCAGAACCGTTTTCTACTCAGTCTGACGTACCAGTTACTGAGGTTTTCAACCACAAATTCCTGGATGGCACGGGCCGAGCGGGTGGGAAAATAGTCATCCATGAATTCATCCACGCGAATGATCAGCGAGTTCAGCAACGACAGGATCCAGCGATCGAGTTCGGGGCGCTCGTTTACGGGGATATCCGGCTCTTCATACCTGAATCCGTCCACATTGGCATACAGACTGAAAAATGCATAGGTATGATACAGTGTGCCGAAAAATTTACGTTTCACCTCACCCACTCCGGAGGGATCATATTTCAGGTTATCCCACGGGGGAGCATTGGCAATCATATACCAGCGAAGGGCATCAGATCCGAATTGATCGATCACTTTAAAGGGATCCACGGTATTGCCCAGTCGTTTCGACATTTTATTCCCCTCTTTGTCGAGCACCAAACCGTGTGAAACCAGGTTTTTATAGGCTACGGAGTCTTTCAGAAGCACGGCAATGGCATGGAGCGTGTAAAACCATCCGCGGGTTTGATCTACTCCTTCGGAGATAAAATCGGCCGGAAAGAAATGATCCAATTCGTTTTTATTTTCAAAAGGATAATGCAGTTGCGCAAAAGGCATGGCGCCCGAATCAAACCACACATCTATCAGGTCGGGTTCGCGGAAAAGTTTACGGCCTTCATCATCTACCAGGATAATCTCATCCACGAACGGACGGTGGAGGTCGAACCGGTTGTAATTTTCCCGGCTGTTATCCCCGGGGATAAATCCGGATAAAGGGTTGGATTTCATTACGCCGGCTTCCACAGCCCGGTCGATTTCATTTTTCAGCTCTTCAACCGAGCCGATGCATATTTCGCTTTTTCCGTCTTCGCTTCTCCAGATCGGCAGGGGGGTACCCCAGAAACGCGACCTCGAGAGGTTCCAGTCGACCAGATTTTCAAGCCAGTTACCGAATCTTCCCGTTCCGGTGGATTCGGGTTTCCAGTTGATCGTTCGATTTAGTCTGATCAGCTCCTCTTTCATGGCGGTAGTCCGGATAAACCAGCTATCCAGCGGATAATAGAGTACCGGCTTATCGGTACGCCAACAGTGGGGGTAATTATGGACCAGCTTTTCGATTTTAAATACCTGTCCCCGGTTTTTCAGCATCACGGCTATTTCCACATCGGTGCTGTCGTCCCCGGATTTCAGATTGGCATCATATTCGTTTTTCACAAACCGGCCGGCAAATTTTTCGTATGAACCGGTCTGCACATATTGTGTTACAAATTGCGGATCAAGATTTTCCACAGGATAAAACCGTCCTTTCCGGTCAACCAGCGGCTGGATTTTTCCGTCCCGGTCGATTACAATCAGGGGGGGGATTCCTGAGGATTTTGCCACGCGGTCGTCATCGGCTCCGAAAGTCGGAGCGATATGCACGATCCCGGTACCGTCTTCGGTAGTTACGAAATCGCCGGTGATCACCCTGAAGGCCTCCCCGCGGGGTTTCACCCAATCGATCAGCTGATGATAATGAATACCTTCTAACTCTTTGCCTGTGAGTTCTTTAATAATCCGGTAGGGGATCTTTTTATCTCCTTTTCGATAGTCTTCGAAAGGCAGACCGGCATGTTCGGGATTGAAATAGGCCGGCAAGCGTTCTTTGGCAAGCAACACGCGGACAGGGTCGCCGGAATAAGGATTAAAAGTATCGACTGCCACATAACGTATTTTGGCGCCTACAGCCAGGGCGGTGTTTGACGGCAGGGTCCACGGTGTGGTGGTCCAGGCCATGAGATGAAGTGTGCAGTGTGCAGTGTGGGGTGTGCGGTGTGAAGGAGGATCGAATAGAAATTCAGAGTGCGCATCACGGACGACCTGAAACAAGGCGGTAACGGTCGTATCTTTCACATCACGGTAGCATCCCGGCTGGTTCAACTCGTGCGAGCTGAGTCCGGTCCCCGCAGCCGGCGAGAAAGGCTGAATGGTATATCCTTTATATAAC
>JAGHDB010000346.1 GCA_021160155.1 Bacteroidales bacterium
CTCCGGTATTGATCATACTGTCACGGATCAGTGTCACATGCCCGACTTTTACCCCACGTACGTCAGTAATGGCATTCCATTTCCCGGTAGACATTACCCCCGGTTTAATCCCAAAATCCCTGATGCGCTGTGCAAAAACGGGAGAAAAGAAGAAAAGAATACACAGAGTAAAAAAAATGTGTGATGTGATAAATGTAAGGGAGTATGCTTTTTTCATAATAATTCGATCTGATAACAAACAAAGATAATAAAAGCCCAACCCTTTAGCTTTTAGCCTTAACCATTATCCACTCCCCAAGATCATCCAGGTTAAAATCCCTGCTCCCGTCCAGTAAAATATCGGGATGGTGACCGGCCGGGAATTTCCCGTACCGCTGATACGCCTCCCAAATATAATTGATGTACCAGTCGGGCTCAGCACCCCACCGTAAATCCAGGGATTTTCTTGCGTAAAAATCCTTTTCCGACAATTCAATAAAGATCCGGATATCAATATGACGGAACAGATCCCTGTCATGATAAAGCATCAATCCCTCGGTAATCACGTACGGGTTTTGCTTTAATGAAGCCAATATCTCATTCTTGAATCTATGAAAATCAATTGACTCCGGACACTCCCAATCTATATGATCCCGGATAAGCGGGATTTGCGACTCCGGCCACACAAAATCATCCTGAGAAAAAACCGGCACAGGTCCCGGAGTCAGACGTTGCGCCAACTCACGGGCTAAAAAGGTTTTTCCGGCGTTACTGACTCCCCCGATACCGATTAATATCCCCATGGGACACAAAAATAATGATTCAGATTTTTTTTCCTGACCATCATGACTGCAATAATGATTAATTTTCAGGTCGATTTATATATTTCTATGAAACAACCTGAAACAGAAAAGATACGGCAATTACTGATACTTGCCGAAGCAGTGGTCAGGGGAGAGAACGGCAAACCTTATTATGACCGGTTTTTCGAAGCTGTCCATTTGGTCACACCTGAAGAAGTAGTCTTTATAGTAGATGAACTGTACCGTAAACAATATCCCATTGACCAACTTAAAACCGGAATCAATAAATTTTTGAATTTCTTTTTCCGCACGCTCGACTCCTATCCTCTGATCAAACCGGCACCGGGGACTTTCCTGCATCTGATGATGCTTGATAACCAGCGTATGGAGGCTATTCTCGATGCCCTCCGGCCTTATATCAAACAACTGAATAACAAACCGGCAGCAGAGAAGCCGGCCCATTCCCGGGCAATTGAATTATTGGAACAATTGCGGTCATTCAACAACCACTATCTCATTAAAGAAAATATCCTGTTCCCCGCACTGGAACAAGCCTGGCCCGATTACCGGTGCGTACAGGTGATGTGGTCATTTCATGATGACATCCGGCAAAACCTCAAAACAGTATTGGAACTCCTGAAAACAGATCAATTCGATACGGAAATTTTAAATCCGCTTTTTGGCAAAGTCTTTTTTGATATGCTTGCCATTAAATTCCGTGAAGATCGCATTCTTTTTCCGGTTATACATAAAACTTTCTCACTGCAACAACTTCAGGAAATGCTGGAGGAGAGTATCGATATCAAATTTCCATTCATTAAACAACAAGAAATGAGTGAACTGATCAATAATTCAAAAAACCGGAAAAGTCAATTGAAAACCCTGCTCCTGAAAATCCATGAAGGGGTTGACCCCGAACAGGTAAAAGCTGAACTGATTGATGTGCTGCAGGAAGTTTCCTACGGAGAAGTAGTAGAAGTAGAACAGGAACTGATCGAAGAGGGTATGCCTGCTGAAGAGATTCAAAAATTTTGTGATATACATTCTTTGGTATTGGAAGGAAGCATTGATCTCTCCGGCGTCAAAATTGTTCCTCCCGGACACCCTGTTGATACATTCAGAAGAGAAAATGCAATGCTTAAGGAAACCACCGGAAGGGCACGCAACCTCTTAAATCAACTGGCTGAGCCTGGAGAAAAAGAACAGGAGCTGATCCTTCATCTTCTTGCAGAATTTAACAGCCTGATGGATGTGGACAAGCATTACCAAAGGAAAGAATACCTGCTTTTCCCGTTTCTTGAAAAGAAAGGAATTACCGGTCCTCCCAAAGTTATGTGGGGTAAACACGACGAGATCCGTGAACGGATAAAAGATGCTATCGAAATATTGCGAACGCCCGGCCTTTCTGCCGCGGAACTTCTCGGGAAACGGCCTCTGCTGTTTGACCCGGCACTTAATAGTATTGATGACATGGTTATTAAAGAAGAAGAAATACTCTTTCCGATGAGTCTTGATAACCTCTCCGAAACCGAATGGTTCGATATCTACAAGCAAACACTGTCTATTGGATTTTGTCTCTATGACCCTGTGGATGAATGGAAACCAACTGGTATTGAAATATCAGAACAGAAAAATTCAACCCTTAACGACTCTTCCATACAATTGCCATCCGGAAGTTTTTCGACTGAAGAAATAATGGCTATTCTTAATACTTTGCCGGTAGATATGACTTTTGTGGATCAAAATGACAAGGTTAAATATTTCTCCCGGGGATCACACCGGATTTTTACCCGGAGCCGCTCTATTATCAACCGGGATGTCCGCCTGTGCCATCCCCCGGGCAGCGTACATATTGTTGAAAAAATCCTGGAGGATTTTAAAACAGGTAAAGCCGATCGGGCCCCCTTCTGGATACAGATGAACAACCGGTTTATCTATATTGAATACTACGCCCTCAGAAATGAAGCAGGTGAATATCTGGGCACTCTTGAAGTATCGCAAGATTTGACCGAACAGAGAAAACTCGAAGGCGAACAGCGAATTTTGTCTTATGAATAAGCAATCCTTATGTGTAAAATAACGACTCAAACCATCGTACCATCAATCAGTTAAATCCAAACACTTATCCCATGCCTAAATTATTGTACCTGTTCAGTATCGCCGTTTGGATGAGTTTGTCGCTCCAGGTTCAAACCCCTCTGAAAGAACGGCACCTGGTCAAAATCAAAATTGAACAACAAGCAAATTTTCGCCTGCTGGAAGATCTGCATCTCGATCTGGCTACACAACGAATGGGCCGTTACGCTGAAGTGGTAGCAACAAACGACGAAATCCGTGAGATCCGCAAACGGGGATTTGAAACTGAGATCATCCCTGTTGACCCACCCGGAATGACAATCACCCAGTACCGTTCTTACGAGGAGATCATTGCCCTGTGTCAGCAATATGCTGCAGAATACCCCGATATCCTGATTCTGGATACTCTGGGTTTCAGTCAAACCTGGCACCTCTGGATGCCGGTGTTGAAAATTTCAGACCATCCTGAAACGGAAGAGGATGAACCAGCCGTGTTATATGATGGTCTGCACCACGCACGTGAACCGGTTGGGATGGAAAGCGCCATCTATATCATGGAATACCTTCTTAAAAACTACGGAACAGATGACCAGGTCACTCAATGGGTCAATGATTATGAAATCTGGTTCATTCCGATCATCAACCCTGAAGGTTATAAATATTTGATCGACAATAGTCTGACCAGTCCCTGGTGGCGCAAGAACCTGCGGGATAATGATGAAGACGGCGCTTTTGATCCGAATGTAGACGGAGTAGACCTTAACCGCAATTATAATTACTATTGGGATATGGGATCCTCAGACTGGGGCAGCTGGACCTACCGGGGCCCGGAACCTTTCTCCGAATCAGAAACCCGGGCCAAACGGGCTCTGGCACTGAAACAAAAATTTTTACTTTCACACTCCTACCACTCTTACGGCGAAGTGATCATCTATCCGTGGAGCGACCTGAGTCCGCCACCCGACAGGGATCTGATCGCTGAAATAGCCGGTGAAGTTGCTAAAAGAATTCCAAGTGTGACCGGTAATGGAAGCTACGATACCCGTACCAGTACAGGCCGTGTGGGATTCAGTAAAAACTGGATGTATGCAGTAGCCGGAACTATTGAATTTACCGTTGAAACAGCCGCACAATTCGTGCCACCCGTCAACCAGGGAATGGCTATTGCCCGCTCCAATCTGAACGGCGGACTTTACCTGCTCGAAAGGATGCGTGGTCCGGGTATCACCGGACATGTGACGGATGAAGCAACCGGCCAGCCACTGGTGGCTACTGTGAAACTGCTTGGATATGACAATGATCTGATCACTCCCAGAACAACAGATTCTATCTATGGCCGGTACTGGCGCCTTACCCAATCCGGCACCTATTCACTCCGGTTTTCATGCGATGGATATGAGGCACAGATTATACACCAGATTGAAGTGAATGATTCAAACTGGACCGATGTTTCAGTCGCCCTGAAACCTGTTTCAACCGGTACCGGCCAACTGATTATTTCTAAACCCGTTTTACTGTCGGGACTGAAAGGATACCCTAATCCCTTCAATCAACAAGTCCATATCAACTTCCAATTGCACCATCCTACTCCCGTTATCGGCCGGATCACTGACCTGCACGGAAGAATTGTTCGTGAATGGATCAACAACAGTCAATTACCCGGCTCTTACGAATTTTTATGGGATGGGTGTAATACCGCAGGTAGCATGGTTCCACACGGGGTTTACCTGATGTTGATCCAAGCCGGTGAAGAAATACAACTCCTGAGACTGGTGAAAATCAATTAAACGTAGCTGTCATTGTGTCATTCTATTTTTCAAATTCAATGCCATTCTGTCATATTATTGGATTTGGAATACAATTTGAAAGTTTGCCATTGAAAAGATTAAAATGTAAAACTAAAAATAGGAGGACAAAACTATGGCACTTGTAAAACGGAATCATTCAGACTTACCGGGATTTCCATCCTGGTTTGACAATCTCTGGTCAAGAGATTTGATGGATTGGTCGAACTGGAATTTTTCACCGGCCCACACTACGCTGCCGGCAGCAAACATCAAAGAGAATAATGATGAGTATGAAATTGAGTTGGCTGCACCAGGTATGAAAAAAGAAGACTTTAAAATCAACCTCGACAACAACTTGTTAACCATCTCTTCTGAGAAGCAGGAAGATAAAGAGGAGAAGAACAAGGATTACAGTCGACGTGAATTTTATTACCAGTCGTTTCAACGCTCTTTCACTTTACCCGAGCGTGATGTAGATCAGGAAAAAGTGTCGGCAAAATACCACGACGGCATTTTATCCATCCACATCCCGAAACGCGAAGAAGCCAAAGCCAAGCCGGTAAGAGAGATCAAGATCTCATAAAAACTTCGTAACCAAATAAAAAGAGCGCATTCTGAAAAAAATGCGCTCTTTTTATTTGTACCACTGTATCAATCTTTCTTTACTTCAATCTTGCTTAATAATTTAATATCCCGAATATCCTGATAATCATATTGGTATAATCCATCGTCACCTATTAACATAAGAACTCCGTCAAGCGGGATCACATCATATCCGATAATATCAGAAAAACGGGCCAGTTGATGACTGGAGATGGTCAGCGGATCCGAGATATCATAAATTTTCAGTCCTGCCTCCCCGTCACAGACGAACAGGATATCCCCGTCAATTCCAAGACCATAGGGACTCTCCATAGGATAGGTCTTTAATTCAACCGGGTCCTGAATGTCTTTAATGGATACCACCACCAGTTGATTGACGTTGTTGCCGCATAGATTACCACCGCGCAAGGTAATAAACGCAAGCTGATCTTTGACCACTACCGGGTCACATCCGGTCAGATGCCAGAAATTACAGATATACATGGGCGAGTTGGGTATGGAAATATCATAGACCCTCATCCCGTTCTGCGATCCCAGAAACATGTGGTCATTCAGGATAAACATGGTCTCAACTCCCCAGCCGGCATTAAAATCTTTTTTAAAAACCGGATTTTGCGGTGTTTGAACAGAGAAAATGTGCAGCGTAGTGTTATCAACGGCATAGAGAGTGTTTCCGGTTATCCCAAACCGGGCCATGGAACCACCCACTCCCACTCCTTCACCACTGACTCCTCCTGAAATACTACCACCGGCTTCATTCACATATTTATCAAACCCGCCTCTCCAATATACCGGATAATACCGGTTCTTAACCACCTGCTTTACGGTCTTAATCTCCCAGTCAATCACCACTCCTTTCTCTTCATCCAGCTTTGCCAAAGGATAGTTGTCATCATAAGGCGGAATAGTATAAGGCAGGATGCTGTCAACACGGGCTACTTCATGGATTGAATTCAAGTCAGACACATCAATGGCCACCATGTCTATATAACTATCCGCGTATAAAATATTGCCCTTTATAGCAATATCTGCATTCCCGGGTACTTCGATAAATGTCAGATTGACCGGATTTGCCGGATCCGTATTATCAATAATATGGATCCCTTTCATCTCCTCTACAATAAAAATGTAATTGTCTTTGAAATAGAGTTTCCCGGGATTCTTCAGC
>JAGHDB010000192.1 GCA_021160155.1 Bacteroidales bacterium
ATTCTGATCATCAGGTCGATATATTCATCCAGCGAAAACAGGTGAAAATCTCCGGGTGTATCTTTAAATTCACGAGCCATGCGGGTATGCCGAATAATCTGGAGATGATGAAATTTCACTGAATCCAGAGGCAACTCATTAATCTGATCCACCAGATTAAAAAAATCACGTTCGGTTTCACCGGGAAGCCCGATAATAAAATGGGCCCCGATATGGATCCGCCTTCCTGCTGCAGACCGCAGGCCATCCACAGCTTGTTGCCAGGTATGTCCCCGGTTCACTCGTAATAATGTACGGTCAAGCCGGGACTCTAACCCAAATTCGATCGCAACAAAGTAATTTGCGGTTAATGACTCAAGATAATCCAGCAGGGGTTCATCTATACAATCCGGCCGGGTACCAATCACAATCCCCCTGATCCCGGGCATTTCCAGAGCCGATTCATATAATTCCCTGAGTTTCTCCAATGGTGCATAAGTGTTTGTATAAGCCTGAAAATATGCCAGATAGGCCTGGGCATCATATCGCTTTCCAAAAAAACGGATTCCCTGTTCCAATTGTTCCGTAACCGGTTGATCCGGATGACAATAATCGGGTTTAAAAGTACTGTTATGACAAAATGTACATCCCCCGATACCTAATGTACCATCGCGGTTCGGACAGGTAAATCCGGCATCTATTGAAAGTTTCTGAACCCTTACGCCAAATTTCTTTCGAAGGTAACCGGAAAGGTCATTATATGGTTTATCATGCCCCCGGGGATACATTAATAAATTTATTATTCAACATACACAAAGGAAAATAATCATTTAACTCATTCAAAGCGGGTCCAATCCGATTCCCAATGAGGAAGGTCTGCCCGACCGGGGTCAGGAGGTTGCATTTTTTTCTTTTTACCCTCAATCTCATAATCATTCCAGGGAAGATCCGTCTCCTCCTCCTGATCCTCCGGAGAGAATGAATGTTGCCAGAAGAGGTAACTGCCAACCGGGCCTCTTTTCCGGTATATCCATGCCAAGGTGATTCCCGTAATAAAACCCATTAAATGTGATTCCCATGACACCCGCTCCTCAATTGGGAATACACCCCAGATCATGCTGCCATATTGAAAAACAACTATCAGAGAAATGGCGATTAAACCGATATGTTTTCTAATCAATCCGCTGATAATAAGAAAACCGGCCAGACTGTATAACAGACCGCTGGCCCCGATATGATAAGCCTGCCGCGCTACCACCCAGGTTAACAGTCCGGTTACCAGGTAGGAGAGAAAAAAGACCCTGAAAGCTACCTCACGGTAAAAATAAAAAAGGGTCGTACATAATACCAGGACAGGAAAACTATTGGCCATCAAATGCTTAAAATCTCCATGAATCAGAGGAGTCAGCAGCACACCGGTCAAACCACTTATCTTGCGGGGAAAAATCCCATAATAATAAAGATTTAACTCCAGTACCCGGTCTGCCAGAAAAACCACCCAGAGAAGTAAAACAAACAACACCGGAACTACCAGACTAATATAAAACCGTTTGATACTGATATCCATAGTACAGGTTATCCAACCAATTGTTTGATTAGCACACAAAACCGGTCGATATCCTCCGGGGTAGTATCCCATGAAGTCATCCAGCGGACAATCGACCGGCTCTCATCCCATACATAAAAAAAGAACTCCTGCTGTAACTTCGGGATAATTGAAGCGGGAACCTGTGCAAATACTCCGTTCGATTCAACAGGCTGTGTAATTTTAATCTCCGGTATGCCGGCTATCTGATCCGCCAGATACCGGGCCATCCGGTTAGAATGCCGGGCATTTTGCAGCCAGAGATCATTACTAAAAAGCGAGGTAAACTGTGCAGCGATATATCGCATCTTTGAAGCCAGTTGCATACCCTGCTTACGATAATATTTAAAAAAATCCGCTAATCCGGAATTCATAAATATAATCGCCTCTCCATACATCCCGCCATTTTTAGTAGCCCCAAGACTCAGTACATCCACACCGGCATCACGGGTAAAGGATTTCAGATCCATTTCAAGAAACGCAGCAGCATTGGCAATTCGGGCCCCATCCATATGCAGGTACATTCCGTGCGGTTTAATGACCTCACTCAAAGCCCTGATCTCCCCGGGCCTGTACACCGTACCCAGTTCAGTCGCCTGAGTGATACTGACCACACGTGGTTGGGCATGATGTTCAAAATCAAACCCCCGTAAATGCGGAGTGATGACACCTGCATTAATTTTCCCGCCGGAAGCAGGCACGGGTATTATTTTACAACCGGTGAAGAACTCGGGAGCCCCGCATTCATCCTCTTCAATATGTGCAGTTTCAGCGCAAATAACAGAGTTGAACGAATGGGTTATATTTCGTAAACCGATTACATTGGCAGCCGTTCCGGTAAAAACAAAATATATTTCGGTATCCTTTCCGAAAATATTTTTTAACTGACTGACAGCCTGCTCAGTATACACATCATCCCCGTAACCCACTACATGGCCCTCATTACATGCCTGCATGGCCGCAAAACCTCCGGATGCACACCGGAATTGTTGTCACTTGCAAATCCCCTTTGATTAGACATAATTAGTTGGTTAAAACACAAATTTAGCCAATAATATCATTTTGCTGCGGGATTCTTTTTAACTTGACAATCCAAAAAAATATCTGATAAAATGTTTACAACTAACACGTATTTACAAAGACGGGCAGCACTCAAAAAAAGCCTTAATCACGGGATTTTACTTTTCCTGGGAAATGATGAAAGTCCGATGAATTATGCCGATAATGGTTACCACTTCAGGCAGGATAGTTCGTTCCTCTACTTCTGGGGGATGGATTATCCCGGACTGGCAGCGGTTATTGACCTGGATGAAGATACCGAAATTCTGTACGGAGATGACCTGACCGTAGAGGAGATTGTCTGGATGGGCACGCAGCCTACCCTGCTTGAACGGGGGGCAGCTTACGGTATTTCACAGGTCAAACCTCTAACCAACCTGAAAAAGGATTTGTCTGACGCGGTAAAATCCGGCCGTGAAATTCATTTTCTTCCACCCTACCGGCCGGAGAATAAAATCAAACTCATGAATCTACTGGATGTTCATCCGGATCACTCGCAGGAAAAGGCCTCTGTCCCTTTCATCAAAGCAGTGGTCAACCTGCGCAATATTAAATCGGATGAAGAGATCGCAGAAATAGAAAAGGCCGTTAACGTTTCAGTGGATATGCACATTACCGCGATGAAAATGGCCCGTCCCGGGATGAAAGAAGCTCAACTTGCTGCTGCTGTACAGGAAGTAGCCGTGGCAGCAGGCGGACAAATCTCTTTTCCGATCATTATGACCATCAACGGACAAACACTACACAACCATTACCACGGAAATATTCTGAAGCCGGGGGATATGGTCCTCTGCGACAGCGGTGCAGAAACCAGCCTGCATTACGCGGGAGACCTCTCTTCCACTTTTCCGGTTGACCCGGTATTCACTTCCAGACAAAAAGATATTTATTCCATAGCTCTTGCAGCACACGAAGCAGCACTGAACAAATTGGCTCCCGGAGTCCCTTTTAAAGAGGTTCACCTGACTGCCTGTCGCACCATTGCCGAAGGTCTGGCTCAAATGGGAATGATGAAGGGGGATCTCGATGCAGCCGTGGAGGCAGGAGCACATGCGCTCTTTTTCCCTTGCGGAACCGGACATATGATGGGACTTGATGTACACGATATGGAAGATCTCGGAGAGGTATACGTAGGATATGACGGCAAACCCAAAAGCACCCTTTTCGGTCTGAAATCCCTGCGTCTTGCCCGGCCGCTTCAACCGGGATTTGTAGCTACCATTGAACCCGGTATCTATTTTATACCTGAATTGATCGATTTGTGGCAGGGGCAGCATAAATTTACAGACTTTATCAACTACGACAGAGTAAATGAGTTTCGCGATTTTGGCGGAGTACGTAACGAAGAGGATGTAGTAATTACCAAGCAGGGTTACCGGGTCCTGGGTAAAAGAAAACCCAAAACCATTGAAGAAGTTGAATCCCTGAGAAGCTGATTTACTGATGTTCGCAAACAAATTGAACCTATGGAAACCTCCGGACGAATGGCTGCGAATTAAAACCATCGACCTGCATACCGGAGGAGAACCCCTGCGCGTGGTATATGACGGACTGCCTGAAATACCCGGAAATACCATTCTCGAAAAACGAAAATATTTCAAAGAACATCTGGACCACATTAGAAAAGCATTGATGTGGGAACCACGCGGTCATGCAGATATGTATGGAGCCATTCTGACTCCTCCGGTATCCGATGAATCTGATTTCGGAGTCTTTTTTATACATAATGAAGGGTACAGCACCATGTGCGGCCATGCCATTATCGGATTAACCACACTGATTAATGAAACCGGAATCATCCAATCCCAATCAGAGACCGGACAGATTAGGATCGATTCCCCCTCAGGCCTTATCAGAGCGGATTTTTCAATAACTCCGGATGGGAAATCTATCGCCTCATTCCTGAACGTACCCTCCTTCGTACTTTACCGGGATCAGTATTTAAAACTTAATAAGCCGGGTGAGATTCAATTCGATATAGCTTTCGGAGGAGCATTTTATGCTTTTGTGGATGCTGCTTCTGCCGGTTTTGAACTGATCCCTTCAGAACTTCCGGAACTCATAGATCTAGGACGTAAAATCAAGCGGTCTGTAATATCCGGCTGGGAGATCCGGCACCCGGTTGAAACAGACCTCGGTTTTCTGTATGGAACGATCTTCACCGGACCGGCCCATCATCCCGGTCACCACAGCAGAAACGTCTGTATTTTTGCAGACGGTGAAGTTGATCGCTCGCCCACCGGCACCGGCGTTTCAGCCAGAGCAGCCATCCACTATCAAAGAGGTGAACTTCGGCCCGGTGAAATAATTACCATTGAAAGCATACTGGATACCACTATGGATGTGCGCATCGAAAAAGTAATCCATGATCACGGTTATCCGGCAGTTATTCCAAAAGTTAGTGGAACTGCTTTTATCACCGGTAAACATGAATTTTTAATTAACCCTTCAGATCCACTACAAACAGGATTTATATTCCGATGAAGAGAAAAAACGTCATACCCCCTCCTTCCAAAAAAAGCATACTTCTGATAGTGACAGGTTTGATAAACCTGTTCTCATTGATTCATGCCCAGAATTTAAAGGATTCATGGATGCAACATTCCGCTATGGAAAAAAGATCTATGTTTAATACAATTCAATGGAACAGGATAGGACCCTCTTTCCAGGGAGGAAGAATTGAAACTCTTGAATCCCCCTACAACCAGCCCGGGGTAATTTATGCCGGCTTCGGAAGCGGCGGATTATGGAAAAGTACGGATCAGGGACTGAATTGGAAACAAATCTTCAAAAATGAAGCCACATTCAGTATTGGCGACCTGGCGATCTCTTTCAGTCAACCGCAGGTTTTATACCTGGGTACCGGTGAAGTATTGCGGGCAAGCCGAGGATATACTTATCCGGGTTACGGAATGTACAAATCCACCAATGGAGGTAAATCATGGATTTCAATTGGCTTAACCGACTCACACCATATTGGGAGGGTGGTAATAGATCCGGCAAATCCCGACCTGGTATTTGTAGCCGTGATCGGACATTTCTGGTCGCCCAACCCACAGCGAGGCGTTTTTATTACCCACAACGGAGGAAAAACCTGGGATCATGCACTTGCACTCTCTGATTCAATCGGAGCTGTGGATGTTGCGTGGGATGCCATCAACAAGATCCTCTATGCTGCTACCTGGGAAATACCTGCAGGACGGGGGTCAGGTATTTATAAATCAACTGACCTGGGAAAAAATTGGAAACGGTTAACCAACGGACTACCGGTTGACAGTACCATAGGCAGAATAGGTATCGCAATAAGTCCCTCTCAACCGAATATTCTATATACCTGTATCGATCATCGTCAGAAGCTGAATGATCATGCATCACAATCAATAAAAGGAGCTGAAGTATACCACTCCATCGATTTTGGAGCAACCTGGCAAAAGACACACACCGGCCTCCTGAACAATTATTCCGGCTTCGGATTTGCGTTTGGAGATATTAAAATCTCCCCGGTTGATCCTGATGAGATCTACCTATTGGGCATCAAACTGTTACATTCAACCAACGGGGGCCAGAATTTCGAGCCGGTTGAAGGAAATATCGTACACCTCCGGCCTAACAGGGGTACTCATCTGCATCTCGACCAACACGATCTGTATATTGATCCGGTACATCCTGAAAAACTGATTCTGGGTAACGACGGTGGTGTGTTTATCTCTTATGATAAAGGAGCTCACTGGTTGCATTGCAACAACATTCCGGTGGCTGAATTTTACGATCTGTATGTGGATGATAAAGGTCCAACTCCGACAAGCTACGGGGGAACACAAGACAATTCCTGTTTGTTCGGTCCCATTGAATTGACTAATCCACCCCTGAACCCTCACACATGGCAATATGTCTGGTTAGATCCCTGGGCAGGAGGAGATGGTTTTACCACTATGCCGGATCCGGCTCATCCTGACCGGATATTCTATGAATCACAAAACGGTGCGCTCAACAGAAAAAATATGGTCACATGGGAGAGTAAATTTATCCGGCCAAAAACCGATGACCCTCAAAGACCTTTAAGAACAGCCTGGTTCACCCCATATTTTGTTTCTGAACATCAGGCTACCACACTTTACTACGGTGCCAATAAAGTTTTTAAAAGTATGGACTCGGGAGACCATTGGCTTCGTGCCAGTCCCGATCTGACCTACTCTAAAGATCCTGACCGGAAAAGCCGGTCGCTAACCTTTATTGCAGAATCTCCCCTGACAGCCGGTTTATTGTATGCAGGGACAGAAAAAGGAGCGGTGTGGATATCCAGGGATGACGGCATTCATTGGATAGAGATCAGCAAAGGGCTTCCGGTTAATAAAGTGAACTATATCACCCCATCCGTACATGATGAGAAAAGGGTGTTCATTGCCATGAAAGGACTTGATAACGATGATTATCGTAGTTACCTCTATGTTTCTGACAACCAAGGCAAAAAATGGAGGTTAATCTCTGGCGGCCTCCCGGATGAACCGGTAAATTGCCTGCTTGAAGATCCTGCACTAAACGGTTTGATCTATATCGGAACAGACCGGGGAGTATATCTTTCTCCCGATTGCGGAATGCGATGGACCTGCCTCTCAGGAACCATGCCTACTGCTTCAGTCCAGAGACTCCGCTGGGCGGGAGATCATAACTTTCTAATCGCCGCCACACATGGTTTGAGCCTTTTTAAAGTATTTATTGAACCTGTCAGACACTACGTGAAAACAGTAAACCCCGAAGAGTTTTCCTGGCTGGGTAAAGAGAATGGTTATCTGCCCCATAGGGGTGATTTTAACGGTGACTGGCAATGGAAAAGAGAAAAGGATTTGGCTGTGTACTGGAACCAACCGGCTGAAGGAGACCTTATTATTGAATTCTGTAATGAGTCTTCGCAATCTGTTTTTCATACAGAAATTACCGGTCAAGAGGGATTTAACAGATGGTCATGGAACATGGTATTGTCACATAAACCGGATACAGGATTATACCCGATTGACTCCTATACATTCCTCCAACCAGGGGTTTATAC
>JAGHDB010000334.1 GCA_021160155.1 Bacteroidales bacterium
AGCAACCTGAACTCCGGAAAGAGCCGTAATTTCGCGGCTTGAAGTCGTATTTAATATCCCGGCTTCAGCCATATAATTAAGATCATGACCAGCCTTTAAGGCCTCAGGCCCGGATTGTCCATAACCACTGATGGAGCAATAGATCAAACTCGGTTTGAGGGCTGCAAGTTCTTCAAAACCGCACCCCAAACGATCCATGACCCCCGGGCGAAAACTTTCCAGAACGACATCATACTCAAGCAGAAGTTGCTTGAAAATTTCACGCCCCTCGGTTTCCTTGAGATTAAGAGTCAAAGAACGTTTATTGCGATTTACCGCTAGAAAAAAGGCACTGGTACCATCAACCAGCGGAATCCAGCCACGAAGATAGTCACCTTCACCCGGAGCCTCTATTTTCAAGATATCAGCCCCGTAATCAGCCAGTACCATACTGCAGAATGGACCCGGCAAAAGCCTGGTAAGATCTAAAACCTTCAGTCCCTGGAGCAAGTCATATGCTGGATAATTATCCATCGGTCACTCAAGTTATCAAATCAGTTAACGTAAACTGTCAAATTCTACAAAGGAAGAGGGGCCATGCTGAGGCATAGCCCCGGTGCCCTACTATTTCTTATCTATTTTTTCAAGTACTTTCTCTTTTTCAACCAATTTGACAAAATGACAGAGCTCACAGCGGTCCTCTTTTTTGTCAGCAACGTGACATTCTCCTAAAAAACATCCCTGCATGCGCGGACGATTGGTCTCAATTGAATATTTATCATGAGCAATACTAACATGACAAACGACACAATTATCAATTTTAACTTTTTCACTCTTGAAATGCTTTTTATGTGAAATTTTAATAATCCGCGTCTTCTTAACCTCTTTAAGTTCCGGAATATCGGCATGACAGCGGAGACAGTTTTCATTTAACTGAGTGTGGCTGGCATAAAACTTCTCAGGAATAACCTTGCTAAGATAATGATGATACAAGGGTTCGCCCGCATCGGGAAATGCACCATAATGTGGACTATGGCATTCATAACAGCTAACCGTTTGCGGATGAAATTTACTCTCTTCCCATTGCCGGTAAATTGTTGGGTGACAGGACGCACATAGAGTTTCATGAGTATTAGTCACCCGTGCATAGAAAAAGAATATGATGACACTCAATACTGCCGAAACCAGAATCAAACTGGTTTTTAACCAAAGAGGCAGATGTCTAAAAAAGGAAAAATCTATTTTCATCTCAATTCCCCCCTTGAGAGAATTTCGTCTGGAGTTTACCGATATTATAAGCCATTATGACTCTCAACTCTTAACAATTTTAACTAACGGGTTGATATAAATCAGGCCGGGGGCATGACTGTCCGGCACTCCGGATAAAAGAGAATTAACATGAGTCCCATTTCCATCTTTATGCCACCAGATCGGCTCTTTCTTATCCCAGCAGCCAAGCCTGAAAGTATAGGGCGTAAAGAAAAAGTTCTTCCGGCTCAACATAGATTTGGTCATCGGGTCATAATCGGCAATATTTTTGGCCTGAGCGACCCGCCCAATTTTGGAGTGGCCATGGCCGGTCGCCATCGCCACACAGTCCGGATGAATCGCCTGAGTTGTCCAGACACTTACCAAAAGCTCATCGGCAGCAGTTTTCAGTTTAACCTGATCACCATCCTTAAGTCCAAGTTTATGGGCGCGATCAGCATGAATCCACAACGGATTTTCATGTCGCAGCTCAGCCAGATATTTAGAGTTGGCAGTTTGTGAATCAAGCACCTGCCAGGCAAAAGGAATCATATAGAGATCCCCGGCTGAATACTTTTCCTTAACAACCGGTTTAGACTGTCCCAGATCTTTAACCTGCAACGCCAGCGACTGATTTTTCTGAGCCGCATCCGGATAGAGGAAAAACCCGGATTTCTTCAGTTTAGCCAAGCCTCCGGCATTAAGCATACCCGGGATAGTAGCGAGAACTTCTTTAATGTAGCTTTCAACATCGGCATGCTTAAAAGAACCAGCAACCGAATCGCCGAGCAATTGCTTGCCCAGATCAAGCACTACCTGATTAAATTCACGACTGGATGCAACCGGCGCCATGGCCGGATTGAACAGCTCCAGATTCTTGATTTTAGCCTTCCGCAACAAGAGTATCTCATCCGTCGGCCGGGAAACCGGCTGCCGCAGCGAGAGGCACTGTTCACGATGGTTCACACGGCGACTGAAGAGCCCCCATGATTCAAGCTCGGTTGCCATGGGCAAAATCAGATCAGCAAACTGCGAAGTCTCATTGATATAAGTATCAAAAGCAACGTAGAACGGTACCAACACCCGATTCTTGAACAGAGTCTGCGGCCACCATTTCCCGTGAAAATTATCAAAAACCGGATTTGCCTGATAGGTGACCAAAACCTGAGGTTTGTTCTTCTGTTTCAGGTTATGAAAAAACCAGCTCACCGATTTAGTCGGTGCATTGGATTTTCCTGTGTTCGTACCGGTAAAAGCATAAGGGGCATCAAACTTCAAGGCGCCTTTCGGGGCCAAAGCTCCGCAGAGGATGTTCAGAAGTTCAATTGCACAGGCATTCTCCCAACCGTTATCAGTCTGAAAAACCTCTTCACCTGAGATTACCAGGGCCGGAGTCCGATGACTCAGCTTTTTAGCAATATCAGTAAATATTTTCTCAGACAAATCTGTCTGCTTACTGACTTTAGCCGGCGTAAAGGCATGTAAGTGCGTTTTCAACTCTCCAGCATCAATTCCATATTGTGCCAAAGAGGCCCTGTCATACCAACCTTCAGCGAGCATAACATAAGCTATGGCTTTGGCGACATCACCATAATGCCGCGGATGAACCGGATGCCAGGCAGCACTTCTACCGCCGGTCTGGGACAAACGCCCGGCAACCGTCACCAGTTCCAAGGCATTCTCGCTCATCCCTTCAATCAATGACTGGGCATCAGTAATATAAGCTGCACCACTGCGAAATGGATCAGCTGCAAAATTTAAGACATAACGGCACTGCTTATAGTGACGAAAACACTCGGTCTGACCAAAAACTTCCTGACGAAAACGGGCCAGTGAAATCTGATCATCGGCTGCAATTCGGGAGGCCTGTGGAAATAGAGAAAGAAAAGAGTCAGTCAGAAGTTCATCACGACCGTTGATAAAGGTCAGGTTTGCACCTTTATCATTATAAACAGGAGTTAATTTCTCCTGTAAAATCTTATAAGCTTCATCCCAGGAG
>JAGHDB010000279.1 GCA_021160155.1 Bacteroidales bacterium
ACACCACAGGACATTCTGGTGCAAAATTAATACTTTTTACGAATTACTATCTTTGCTCTATGTCTAAAAACCTGATTGTTGAAATTGATCCGCACTCCGGATTCTGTTTCGGAGTGGTAGAGGCCATACGGCGTGCCGAAGAGATTCTGGCTGCTGAAGGAAAACTTTATTGCGTCGGTGAAATTGTGCATAATGATGAGGAGGTTAAACGGTTGGAGGCTGAAGGAATGGTGACGCTGAACCATGAAAAGATCAAATACCTGAAAAACGAAAAGGTGCTGATCCGGGCACATGGAGAGCCTCCGGAAACATATGAGATATTGCGAAAAAATCATAACGAGATACTGGATGCTACCTGTCCGATTGTGCTGAGGCTTCAGGAACGGATTAAGTCTTCATACAATCAGGGTGAGACCATTCTGATTTACGGCAAGGCCAATCATCCTGAAGTAGTTGCCCTGGTGGGCCATCTGGGGGGGCAGGCGTTGGTATTCGACAAAATTGAACAAATTGATCCGTCGTCATTGTCCCCTGAAGTTACCTTATACAGCCAGACCACCCGGGGAGTGGCCGAATTATATGAAATGGTCGCTAAGATTGAAGCCAGCGGTGTCCGGGTGAAACTAAAAGATACTATTTGCCGCCAGGTAAGCGGCAGAAGTGAACAGATGGTCCGGTTTTGTGAAAATCATGATAAAGTGATTTTTGTAGCCGGTACCAAATCATCAAACGGCCGGATGCTGTTTGCCCAGTGCCTGAAAAAGAATAATCACAGTTATAAGGTGTCTTCAAAGAGTGACATTGATCCTGACTGGTTTGCGAAGGATGATACGGTAGGGATATGCGGAGCAACTTCTACTCCGTTATGGCTGATGGAGGAAGTGAAAGATTATTTGTTGTCCCTTTGAATTATAATTTTTCGTTCCAGATGTGCCAGTGCTTCTTCAAGCAACACATCTTCTCCTAACAGGTAACGGGTTCTGACCCCACTATTAACCCGGATTCTGACATCCGGTTGAATCATCTTATTATTTTCAGGATTATTAATAGACCAGTGACTGAGTATCATCACGTTATTCAGGTCGCGTAAGGGTATAACCATCCTGATAATAGCCGGTGAAGTCAGGGGACTGACCAGAATCGCTACCGGTTTATCCACTGGGATATGAAATGGTATCCCGGAGTTGCTTCGTTTAGTGATCAATCCACGCAGATCAAAAATCCGGCCTGCAACAGGATGCTTCAGCCTTTTTTCAAAATGACGGAATTGATGCGGCAGAAACAGATGCCGGTTTATCCTGAAACAGGTAATGGAGTCATGCAGAAGTGTAGCAGGTTTTTCTGATGATTTGACTCCTCCGGTAAGATATTCGGGAAATTCCCGGCAACCCGGTTGCAGAGCCGTGGCGATGCGTACCCCGCGGGTATTTCCTGTGGAGGTTCCTACATAGATTTGTGCCGTGGTTTCGCCTGGTGCCTGGTTGATACAGTGCCGTTGCAAAATAGCTTCAAGTTCGGGATTAACCGGTTGATCCGTTATTTGGATTTGAACCTGCCGGATTGCTTTTTTTGCAGGTAGTTTTTCCCATGCCATGAGTTCCATCCCCGGACGGAGGCCTTTATCCCAGGCATCACTTGCGGAGTCAACGGAGACCAACCGGTAAAGACTGTCTTTATCCTGCTCAACGATCAGGCCATAACTGTCACAGGGTTTCGTGGTATTCACAATAGTACGATAGGGACTGCATGCCTGGAGAAGGGAAATAATTCCTCCGGCAAAAAAAAGAATTGGAAATCGAAAATGAAAAGTTCTCATGATAAATCAGGATAATCAGATTTTACCTGGCACTTCCCTTAGATATATGTCCGATTGGATATTTCGGAGTGGGCAGGATACGAACCGGTTTACTGTAACGGTGTTTTCCGGCCTTCAACGTGACCCGGTAAAATCCCGGCACAATGGTTCTCCGGCTGTTGAGATGTGTCTTGTGTATTCCCGGGGATGATTTAACGGAGCGATAGGATAAAACATGCCCATTCCAATCACTTAATGCGAGTGATACTTTACCGGATTTGCTGTCAGGGTTGATATAATAATAAATTGTTACATTATCCGGCTCGTTCGGTGTACGCAGATGATTATCACCCATCATTTGATAATTTCCCCATCCGGCACGGTCAGAACGGTAAGTTATCGGTTGGGGGGGGAGTTTAAACAAATGATAAGGACTGGCGAGTATAGAATCGTTGATTTCGGGTAACGGTGACACATCGGTGATCCAGGTACCCCGGCCATAAGTGCCCACAACCAGATCCTTCTCCCTGGGGTGTACCAATAAATCCCGTACCGGTGCCGGTGGGATGTTTTGGGTAAATGAGATCCAGTGATCTCCTCCGTTAAATGTAACAAACACTCCCTTGTCGGTTCCGGAATAAAGAAGGTTCGGGTTTTCGGGATCCTCAAAAATAACGGAAACGGGAGCATCCGGGAGACCGGAGGTCAGGGAGGTCCATGTTTTACCATAATCATTGGTTCGATAGATAAACGGATCAAAGATATCCTCACGAAAACCGGATTTACAGATATAAGCTCTGCCCGCAAAATGAGATGAGGCAACGACCCGGCTGACCCAGGTGGTTTCGGGAGCGCCTGCAGATACCAGGGCGCCGGTACAGTCGGTCCAGTGATGCCCGAAATCTTCAGTAACCTGAACTTTGCCGTCATCCGTACCCACCCAGATCACACCGGCTTTAACCCGGGATTCTGAGATCGTGGATATGGTACAGTGTTGCATGTGTCCTTTACCGTTGATCTTTCGGGGATTATTTGTGGTTAAATCCGGACTGATCTTTTCCCAGTGATTACCGCGGTCGAGTGACCTGAGCAGATACTGGCCACCGGTATAAATAATGGATGGATTATGGGGCGAGAGCTCCAGCGGGGTGGTCCAGGTAAAACGATAAGAGCCCTCTCCTTTAGGTGGTTTGGGAACAATATTCCAGCGCTTTCCCTCCAATTGATCCACCCGGTGATGCACGCCAAATTGGGTGGTGAAATAGAGGTACCGGTTATTTTCGGGATCCACCTTGGTGTACATGCCATCCCACATTCCGGTGATAAACCAATCTTCGATGCCAATGGATCCTGACCAACTGTTACTCGGGCCTTTCCAGGTTTCATGATCCTGCAGGCCTACATATATATTATAAGGTATTGACTGATCCACCTCGACGTCATAAACTTCTTCTGTCGGAAGTTGATAAAAATGATTCATCGTAAGACCTCCGTCCCATGTGGCATAGATCCCGCCGTCGCTGCCAAGCATCATGTGCCGGCTGTCGGTCGGATCGATCCAGAAGCAACGGACATCCCCGAAATTACTTCTGAACCGTCGCTTGCTTTTCCAATCTCGTGGCCAGGTTTTACCTCCGTCGTAAGAGTACAGCATGGAAGATCCGACAATAAAAACATGATCGGGGTTTACGGGATCGGCATACAGCTGATTGAACGAGTAGCCCGCTTTTCCGCTGAGATCGGTTTTCTTATCGGATATTTTGATCCATGATTCACCTGCATCATCCGACCGGTACAATTCGCCTC
>JAGHDB010000322.1 GCA_021160155.1 Bacteroidales bacterium
GTATTTTACACTCCATAACCATGGAACAATTTTATGAATTACTTACTATAAGGTTACGAATATAGTAAGAAAAAAGACTGCCCAATCTCCAGATCCTGAAAAAACTCTTCAGCCAGATCAGCATTTGCTGGATAACAAAGAAAAGCAGTATTAAACCTGTTGTATCCGTAACCACATCCTTTTTCAGCAAATAATATCCTATCAGGACAAGCACAGGCAAAACAAGCAGCATCAGATCCAGCAGGATTAAAGAGAAGAATCTGGAGATCATAAACTTGATCGATCTCCACAAATATTTGACAACCTTGGTTTTTGAATCATTAAATAAAGTGATCTTTGCAATATCCCCCGAAATATTCAAAAGAAGAACAAGGATCAAATAAATCACGAAAGAAAAAAGAACAATATGTACAATCCATTGATCCGTGGGGGATTCTTTGAGAGAGATCAGCAGCATTGCAGGAAGAAAAATCAAGAGTGCCAGAAGGAGGTAAATGGCCCATAAAGCCACAGCTAATTTTAAAAAGTGCCAGAAGTGGTTATGGGCAGAACGTAAAAAAGCAGCTATTTTGAACGGCCCGTTCGGATTTGAAACGCGATACAGGATCCCTCCGTTAAACCATATTTGAATAAGCATAAAACCCGCTACGAGTGGCCACCATCCTTTCAGGTAAAAAAGCAGTGATTTCCCTCCGGTTTTCAGCATATCATGTAATGCAGTAGCATCAAAACCATTTATTAGACGATCCGGAAGAAGACTGTTACCCGTCATATCATTAACAAGCCTTATGAAGGGGATGGTAGTGATCACTGCCACAACGAACAGGAAAAGATAAATCCAGGTTACCATACGGAGTGAACGGAATGCGATAGAGAGCCCTTTAAAATATGATCTGATAGCTTTCATAATATTATCTCAAGAATCAACTAAATATTGCGGTGATTTGCATCAGGTTTTGTATAAAGAACAAGAATTTTGTTCCCCACTTCAAAGAGAGTTTCCGGTGAGGTTTCAGGGATAAACTATTGTTCATCATGTTTGTATCAAGCAGGATTTTTTGATCGGGATCAATTTGTGCCCATAGAACTTTACGGGATCCAATGTATTTGAAATCGTGGTATTTTTCTTTTCCGTCCCATCGTTCTATAACTGTAGTACCGTCATTAAAACCAATCATAACATCCAGTGGTATGACACCGTCTCCGAGTCGTTCAAGTCGAACAACCGAAATGTAATGATCATGGTGTTTCTCAGCCGGATGATAGGATAAATTTCTCTTTCTGCCAAACCATCCGCCCTTTTGAATCTCAGAAGAGATCAGAATATCCCGAACCCGGTAATCCACTTCCCGGGTATCAAATAAAAACTGATTAAAGAACCAATTCATTGAAGATACGGAAAGGTTGTTTGGACAAAGGGCTACCACTTCATTCACTATGTCAATGAAATCTTGTGACGATGGATGTTTAAAGGCCCATCTCCGGTAATAGGTTTTAAAAACCTGATCCATACAATCACGTCCGATTAATCGTTCGAGTGTCCGCATCATGGTAGCCGGTTTCTGATACGACAGAACTCCGTAACTTCCATGTGGGAAAGACCAGGAATTATTGTATGTAGGTACAATAGAACGTGCCGGAAAATCCAAATAAGAAATCCGGCAGAATTCTCCGTCTCCAAGGCGAGCAAACGGAAAATCGGCCATGCTTTGTTTCTCACCATAGGCCCAATCCATGATACGGGTCTCAAAATAGGTATTGATTCCCTCATCCATCCAGGGTTCTTCAAATTCGTTGGTAGCCAGCATCCCCATAAAATAGGCATGTCCAAATTCATGAATAGTAACCACTTCGGGTAATCGTAATCCACGTGGAAGGTCATAGGCTGTTCCTGTGGTAATCATCGTGGTATATTCCATTCCGCCGGATGACTGTCCGGAGGTTGGAGGATCTACTATGGTCAGGTAGGGCCAGGGATAGGTGCCGACATGATTATTAAAGTATTGCATGGCATATTTCACAGCTTTTATATAGCGGTCGGCCTGACGGTAATGTTCGGGTTGCATCAGGCAGCGAATATGAATATGCTGCCACTGATCTTCAGCCACCATGAAGCGTTTGCCGGCGGTCCATGCAAAATCCACTATATCTTCACCACGAAAGGTAAGTGATTTATTCCCGGCACCATCACTTTGTTCATGGACAAGCAAACCGCATGATCCAACCTGGTATGATTCAGGCAGGATAATTTTAACGACATAAGTACCCGGATCAGCGTAAAACTCCGAGTTGGCATGAAATTGATGGGCATTCCAGCCTCCGGTGGTTCTCCCGCGCATACCAGCCGGTTCATAGACGGCGAGTTTGGGAAACCATTGAGCTACAAAGAAATAGTCTTTACTATATCCGGACCGGGAGGTTAATTTTGGTAATTTAACTTCAAATTTCATCCGGACACTGATGGTTGAATCGGGCAGCAACAATTGTTTCAGCGGCAACCGCATGATGGTCAGGTCGGTATCGGTAAAAGCAGAATCCGGGGGTTCAAGGTTCCAGATATATGCCGGATTTTCCGGTCCCCATTGATCGGTCCCGGTAAATTGGAGAGTTTGAGTCCGGTCTTCACCCCTGACGAAGCAACTGATTACCCGGATATACCCATATTCAACCGAATCTCTGACAGCAGGTCTCCGTTCACTGAAAAACCGGGAGTAGTCATTCCTGAATGCGTTCATATACATATGAAACAGGAGTTCATGGAGCGTATCGGAAGAAGGATTCCGGTAGGTAAGAATCATGGTACCTTGAACCAATTTTTGTTGAGTATCGAGACTGGCTTCGATCTGATAATTCGTCAGTCGTTCGCTAAGTGGTTTTTGAAGTATTTCCTGGGCTGTAACGGGGGCAATTAGCCAGTTGAGGAGGAAGAAACAGAGAATGAATAAATTCCGCATAGATAAAAAATTAAAAGAATACGTAGAGAAGAAAGTTGACAACTTTATAGAGTTGACATCTTCCTAAAA
>JAGHDB010000182.1 GCA_021160155.1 Bacteroidales bacterium
GGATGACCCCACGTCGGGTCAAATTATAGTCAACAATGTGAATCTCAGCACGTTGAAGTCGCGTGAAAAAATTGACTTCAGGATGCGTTATATCGGTTTTGTTTTTCAGGCTTATAATCTTATCCCCGTATTGACTGCAAGAGAAAATGTTGAATTTATCATGCACCTGCAGGGTTGGCCGAAAAAGAAGCGCCAGGAGCGGTCTGCTTTTTTATTGAAAGCAGTGGGTCTGGGTGACCGTATGAATGCACGACCCGGCAAGCTCTCCGGCGGGCAGCAACAACGTGTAGCTGTTGCCAGGGCACTGGCCTCCAAGCCTAAATTCATCCTGGCAGATGAACCGACAGCCAACCTGGATTCAAAAACTACCGAAAACCTGCTGGATATGATGGAACAGATGAACCGGAACGAACAAACGACTTTCATTTTCTCAACACATGACGCCAGGGTGGTAGCCAAAGCCCGGAGAATAATTACCATTGAAGACGGAAAAGTCATCCATGAAGAGACGAAAAAGTAACATATATTCCGTAAAACGACTTTTCCTTTCGCTTTTTCTGCTCGGCTGTGTACACTCATTCTCTTCCGTGGCACAACAAAAGCTTCATCTTGACGGCTATCTTTCTAATATGCAATCGGTTATGTTTCAAAATCCAAACGGCAACTGGACCAATGACAATCTGTTGCATAATCGTTTGAACTTCAAGACATTTGCTGGCAAACACCTGACCCTGTCTGTGGAGATGAGAAACCGGTTTTTCTGGGGTGAAACCGTCAAATACCTGCCGGGATACGGAGATTGGCTGAGCCGTGACCGGGGATGGAAAGATCTGACCTGGAACCTGATCGAAGATTCGTCCTGCATCCTGAATACTACCGTTGACCGGATCAACCTCGATTTCAGATTGGGAAACTTTCAACTGACCGCCGGACGGCAAAGGATCAACTGGGGTATGAACTGGGTGTGGAATCCGAATGACCTTTTCAACAGCTATTCATTTTTTGATTTCGACTATGTTGAACGTCCCGGCAGCGATGCCATTCGTTTGCAGTACTATCTCAACTATTCTACCCATCTTGAATTGGTGGCCAAAATGAATGAACAAGACCAATATAGTTTAGCCGGGTTGTTCAGATTTAATCTTTATAATTTTGATTTTCAGGTATTGGGGGGCATTCTGGATGAAACCGATTATGCTTTTGGTAGTGGTTTTTCAGGGAACCTTGGCCCTGTTTCGCTGACCGGTGAAATCACATTTCTTGATCCGGTAAAAGAGAATGATCCCCGCAGTAATGCCACCGTTGCCGGTATGGGCTTAGCATATAATACACCTTTTAATCTATTCATTCAGGCCGAGTACCTGTATAACTCAGCGGCCGGAGATGAAACGCTTTACGATTTTACGGGTTTTTATTACCGGGATCTGAACCTTCGTAATCTCTCATTCGCCCCACACACCTGGTTTGCCAATTTCAGTTATCCGATTACTCCCCTGCTCACCGGTGGTGTGGCATTGATGACTTTCCCAAAGCTACACGGATTATTCACCGGGCCGTCGATCGACTGGTCATTGTGTCAGAATTTTGATCTCTCTTTTATCATACAATATTTCAGCATTCGATTTCAGCAACAGGACACCCAAAAAATCACACTGGGTTTTCTGCGGCTTAAATGGAACTTCTGAACTACCGACAATTCTGATTTTTATTCTACATCACTTGGCGTTACCCGTACACTTTATTAATTTCACGGGTTCGTCAAATGTTTAATCTAAACACTTAATAAATGGATCATTCCAACAAAGTCAACAGAAGAAAATTCTTTCGCCAATTGGCAGGAGCCACAGGGGCAGCAATTGCATTGCCTTATATTATCCCCGCTTCAGCCCTTGGGAAAGAGGGTGCTACCGCCCCCAGTGACCGGATTGTAATGGGTGTGATCGGAGCCGGATCCATGGGAACCGGTGACATGCGTACTTTTATGGGCAAACCGGAGGTTCAGATGGTAGCTGCCTGTGATGTGGATAAATCCCATCGCGAAAAAGCCAAGTCGATCATTGACGCCAATTATGAAAAAAGCGACGCCAGGATCTATAATGATTATCGTGAATTTCTGACCAACGAAAAACTGGATGCTGTTATACTCGCCCTGCCTGATCAATGGCACGGCATTATTTATATCGCCTGTGCGAATGCCGGCCTCGATATATACGGACAAAAACCTCTCGCACGTACTATCTGGGAAGGTCAGCAAATTGTGGATGCCGTACAGAAAAACAACATCGTATGGCAAACCGGAAGTTGGCAAAGATCCGTTGCGCAATTTCACCATGCTGCCGAACTGGTAATCAATAACCGGATTGGCAAAGTAACCCATGTAGAAGTGGGACTGCCGAACGGTACTCCATCACAGGTGCATAATCCGGTTCAGCCTGTACCTGAAGGACTCGACTGGGATATGTGGCTCGGACCGGCTCCTGCTTCACCATACCGTGGTGTTTGTCACTGGAACTGGAGATGGATTTTGGATTACTCCGGCGGTCAGCTTACAGACTGGGCCGGTCACCACATCGATATTGCCCACTGGGGTCTCGGTCTTGACCGTACCGGACCGGTAGAAATTGAAGGAAAAGGAGTTTATCCGCGGGAAGGATTATATGATGTTCCGGTAGAGTATTTCATCACTTCCCGTTATGCCACAGGGGTGGAGATGACTATTGCCAACGCCCGTCGTCTCGAACACGGAATGGGAGTCTGCTGGTACGGGGATAAAGGCTGGATACATGTGAATCGTAGCGGTATCTGGGCAAGTGATGATAAAATCCTGGCTGAAAAAATCGGCGACGATGAAACCAAACTCTATTACAGTCGTGACCACGCCCAGAATTTTCTCGACTGTATCAGAACCCGTAAAGAAACTATTACACCGGTGGATATTGCCCACCGGTCAATTTCAGGTGGTTTGCTCGGAGAAATTGCCATGCTCACAGGACGTAAATTAAAATGGGATCCGGATAAACAGATTTTCCCGGATGATCCGTTGGCCAACCGCTTGCTGAGAAGACCTTTCAGATCACCCTGGAAACTTAAAGGTAATTAACCCTAAAAACCGATATCATGAAAAACAAAATCATATACCTGTTCATACTGATAGCCCTGACGGCCGGATTATCCACACTACCCTCCTGTCAATCGGGATCAGGAAATAAAACGGCCTATCATGCATTGATCGTAACCGGGCAAAACAACCACTCCTGGCAAGAATCCACTCCCATCCTGAAACAAATACTGGAAAACAGCGGTCTGTTCAGCGTGGATGTGGCTCAAACACCGAAGACGGGAGAAAATATGTCCCAATTCAAGCCGGATTTCAGTCAATATGATGTGGTGGTTCTCGATTATGTGGGGGATCCCTGGCCGGAAGAAACACGTACCGCTTTTGAACAATATGTTTCGGGAGGCGGAGGCGTGGTGGTTTACCATGCAGCGGACAATGCCTTTCGCAACTGGGTAGCTTATAATCAAATGATTGGCATCGGGGGATGGGGTAACCGTAATGAATCTGACGGTCCTTATATTCGCTGGAAAGACGGTAAAACGGTACGGATCAACGAACCGGGGCCCACCGGGAATCATGGTCCGCAGCGTGCCTTCCAGGTTACCATACGCGAATCTGAACATCCCATCACGAAAGGATTACCTAAAATATGGTTACATGCTAAGGATGAATTATACCAGCAACTCAGAGGCCCGGCTGAAAACCTGACTGTATTGGCTACCGCCTATGCCGACACCGCTAAAGGCGGGACAGGAGGCAATGAACCTGTGTTGATGACCATCCGATACGGAAAAGGAAGGATCTTTCACACTACCCTGGGTCATGTCATGGGCAAAGGACCGTTTCCGGCAGTAGAGTGTGTGGGATTCATCGTTACCCTGCAACGTGGTGCCGAATGGGCAGCCTCCGGTAAAGTAACCCAGGAAATACCCGATGATTTTCCTCAATTTAACGTCACCAGCCGGTGGCCGTTATTCAGACCGATGAATCTGGACGAAATACTCGACCAACTCAGGGAATACAAACCCGGAGATAACAGAATGCCCGAACAGGACCTTACCAACCTTTTACGCGGCCAATATAATGCAGGTACTTTCGATGAAATTGAAGACCAATTACTTAAGTTTATAATCGGTAACGGCTCCGCAGCAGGTAAAAACTATGTTTGTCGCGAATTAAGTCTGTATGGATCTGAAAATGCCCTCCCCGTACTGCATAAACTGATGACCAAAGAACCCGATGTGGCAGAAATGGCCCGGTTTGCCTATGAACGGATTTCAGGAGAATATTCGAATTGAAGGATTAAGGGTTTATTATAAAATATTTATAAAAAAATGAGTAACAGAAGAGAATTTATCAAAACCTCCGGGACCTTGGCTGCCGGAGTCACTGTAGCATCTATGATACCGGGTACAGTGAGTTGTGCCAGTAAAGCAAACGAAAAAATTGTGTTGGGAGCTATCGGGTTAAACGGTATGGGATATAATGACCTTCGTGCACTGATTGCTCAACCCAATGTCGAATGTGCTGCAATTTGCGATGTGGATCAAAATGTTTTAGCCAAACGGTTACCCCAGATTACGGAATTGCAAAAGGGAGTCGCACCCAAAACCTATACAGATTTTCGTAAACTTCTTGAGCGCAAAGATATTGATGCGGTTTTAATTGCCACACCCGATCACTGGCATGCCCTGATCATGATTGCCGCCTGTCAGGCCGGTAAGCATGTGTATGTTGAAAAACCAATGGCCAATTCAATTTACGAGGCATTCCAGATGGAGAAAGCCGCCCGCAAATACAAACGGGTGGTACAATTGGGTCAATGGCAAAGAAGCGACCCGCACTGGCAGGATGCAGCCAATTATGTCCAGTCGGGAAAACTGGGTGATATCCGCACGGTTAAAGTCTGGACCTACCTCGATTGGATTCAGCCTCCCATGCCGGTACCCGACGGTCCGGCACCCGAAGGGGTCGATTATAATTTCTGGCTCGGACCGGCACCCAAAAGACCCTTTAACAAAAACCGTTTTCATTTTCATTTCCGTTGGTTCTGGGATTACGCCGGCGGTTTAATGACCGATTGGGGAGTGCACCTTCTGGATATGGCGCTGGCCGGTATGCAGGCTGATCTGCCGAAATCTGCCATGAGTTCAGGGGGAAAACTGGCATTTCCCGAAAGTGCCATTGAAACACCTGATACCCAACAGGTTATATATGAATTCGGAGATTTTAATGTCATCTGGGATCACGCCATGGGAATCGGACTGGGGGACTGGAAACGGGAACACGGGCTCTCTTTTATAGGAAACAACGGTACCCTCGTGGTAGATCGCGGAGGTTGGGAAGTCTATTCAGAACGCGGGAAAAACGGACCTAAACTCGAGGAAGTGGCCAGGCAGAAAGGTACCGGCCAGGGATTGACATTACACACTAAAAACTTTATCGAGGGAATACGGAATAACGACCGGAATACCCATGCCAATCCTGCTATTGGTCGTGCTGTAGCCTGTATGGCACACACCGGAAACATCGCCCTCAAAACCGGGAGTAAAATATACTGGGATCCTAAAAAGAAAATGTTTGCCGGGAATGAAGAAGCTACCCGGATGATCACCCCGGTGTATCGTGAACCGTGGATACTTCCC
Source organism: Bacteroidales bacterium (assembly GCA_021160155.1). Taxonomy (GTDB): domain Bacteria; phylum Bacteroidota; class Bacteroidia; order Bacteroidales; family UBA12481; genus JAGHDB01. Next base: position 5,704 of record JAGHDB010000182.1, read on the forward strand.
AAAGTATAACAACTCATGAAAAAATCAAGAAGGTCTTTTCTGAAAGAGAGTATGACCCTGTCAGCCGGTATCGGACTGACAGGGTTGATCCCTTCGGGCATGTTACTTAATAGTTGCCGGCGTAAATGGGGCCCCAATGATAAAGTGCGCATCGCTCTGATCGGATGCCGCAATATGGGTTATACCGATGTCACCAACTTTTTAAGACAATCTGATGTGGAACTGGCAGCCCTGTGCGATGTGGATCAAAATATTCTGGAAAAACGTGCCGGAGATATTGAGAATTTTGCATTTAAAAATAAACTGTCCATACCTAAACCGGATCTGGTCAACGATTTTCGAAAAGTATTAGACCGTAAAGATGTGGATGCGGTAATTATTGCTACACCTGACCACTGGCACGCCCTGATTATGATTATGGCCTGCCAGGCCGGTAAAGATGTATATGTTGAAAAACCTCTGGCCAACTCTATTTACGAGGCCGATCAGATGGTTAAGGCGGCCCGGAGATACCACCGGGTGGTACAGGTGGGTCAATGGCAGCGGAGTGGCCCTCACTGGAAAGAGATGGTGGATTTTATCCACTCCGGAGAATTGGGCGAAATCGGCTTAGTCGATGTCTGGCGTTACGGAGGAAATTCGGTTCCAAAAGTACCGGATTCCGATCCGCCTCCCGGTGTCGACTATAATTTCTGGTTGGGCCCCGCTAAAAAACGGCCCTTTAATAAAAACCGTTTTCACTATAATTTCAGATGGTTCTGGGATTATGCAGGAGGTAAAATGACCGATTGGGGGGTACACCTGATTGATATGGGGCTATGGGCACTGGATATTGATCATCCGCAAACGATCTCTTCAGCCGGTGGAAACCTGGTCTATCCGGATGATGCAATGGAAACTCCCGATACCCTCACCGTGGATTACCGGTTTAACCAGTTAAAAATGATCTGGAAAAATAATTTTGGTGTCCAAACCAACGAATACGGAATGGATCACGGATTGATCTTTCACGGCACAAACGGCTTATTGCTGGCCAGCCGCCGTTCGTGGAAAATTATTCCAAAACAGGTCAAAGGCGGTCCGGCAATGCCCGAAGAGGCGGACCATCCGGCCAGCGGACAAGATCTTGCTTTTCACATCCGTAATTTCCTGGATTCCGTCAAATCAAGAAATTATAAAACAGCTTGTTCTCCCGATATTGCCCGTAATGTGGCCCGTATTGCCCACATGGGTAATATCTCTTATCGCACCGGTGAAAAGATTCACTGGGATTCCGAAACCGGAGTCTTCAATGAATCTCAGGCTAATAACTTACTAAAACCCAGCTATCGTCAACCCTGGAAATTGCCCTCATTTTAACATAAAACAGCAACACCATGTTGAAACATTTGTATCTGGCCAGCGTGGTTATTTTATTGCTTCAAATGACCGTACAGGCACAAGACCCCAAACAAACCGAAGACTGGTCGCATAAGCCCGTTAAAGTCGAACCGGGACGGCGTCGTCACCCCCCGTCCGATGCCATCGTATTGTTCAGAACTTCAAAAGACATCCGCAACTGGAAAAACCGGAATGACGGACCCGCTCAATGGAAAACATTTTGTAATCAAATGATCGTGAACGGTACCGGAGATATTCACAGTAAGGAAGTTTTCGGAGATTGCCAGCTGCATATTGAATTCAAGACACCCCGTGGTGAAGCCGGTAAATCGGGACAGGGAAAGGGAAACAGCGGAATCTATTTTCAGCAACGATACGAAGTGCAAGTGCTTGATTCCTATAAAAATGAGACTTATTTCAACGGACAGGCGGGTGCAATTTACAAACAATCCGCTCCCCTGGTTAATGCTTCGCTAAAGCCGGGTAAATGGCAGCGTTACGACATTATTTTCAGAGCCCCGAAATTTACTCCCGACGGATCTCTTTCACACCCGGCCTATCTGACGGTTTTTCATAACGGGGTGTTAATCCAGGACCACTTTGAACTGAAAGGATCCACTACTTATGCCGGTTATCCCAGGTACGAAGTCCACGGTGACGCCCCTTTAAAACTCCAGGACCATGGTAACCGGGTTCATTACCGTAATATCTGGATCAGAAAACTATAAACTAATGATAAACAGACGAAAATTTATTAAACAAACCGCATACTCTTCCGCAGCTCTGGCTGTAGCTCCGACACTGCTGAACTACTGTACTCAGAAGCCCTGGTTTCAAATATCATTGGCCGAATGGTCATTTCACCGGGCTTTACAGGGAGAACAACTGGATAATTTTGAATTTCCGGTTAAAGCAAAAAGAGATTTCGGCATTACAGCAGTTGAATATGTCAGTACTTTTTTTGATCAAAATGAGGTCAATCCCAGATATCTTGATGAATTAAAACGAATTACCGATTATCACGGAGTAAAAAACGTACTGATCATGGTTGACGGA
>JAGHDB010000258.1 GCA_021160155.1 Bacteroidales bacterium
AGAATTGGGATTTAGCGACAGAATAATGCACCTCCGGGATGTCTGGCGCCAAAAAGATCTGGGTGCTTTTACCGGAAGTTATTCGGTGCAGGTCCCGTATCATGGGGTGCAGTTGCTGGTGGTTAAAAGGGAGTAGTTTAGGGGAAAGAGTTGCCGGGTTATCAGGTTATCAGGTTCTCAATAAGTTCATTGGCGTTTGTCTTCGAGAAACACATGGGTGGTTTGATCTTGATCACATTTTCATGCGGACCGTCGGTACTCAGTAGAAACCCTTTCTTTTTCATGGTATTGACAATCTTGGTGGCGGATGCCGCATCTGGTTCACGGGTTTCGGGATCTTTTACCAGTTCAATTCCCATGAAAAATCCTGAACCGCGGATATCAGCAATGTAAGTTGGAGTGCCTGAAGCCGTAAAATGTTGCTCGATCGCGGACCTGTTTTTCCAAAGCTCCTCTTTCAGAAATTTCCCTGTCCGGTTTGCATATTTCTGTAATTCCTCCTCTTCAATCACCTCCAGCACTGCCAGTCCGATGGCACAACTAACCGGATTGCCGCCAAACGAGCTGAAAAACTCCATACCGGTTTCAAAACTTTTTATAACCGCTTCGGTGCAAACGACAGCTCCCATCGGATGGCCGTTTCCCATCGGTTTTCCCAGGATGACTATATCCGGTACCACATCATACAGCTCGAAGGCCCAGAATTTTTCTCCAACCCGACCGAATCCGGTCTGGACTTCATCCGCAACGTATAATCCCCCGTTCGCACGAACCCACTCGATGACGGGTTGCAGGTACTCTTTTGACAGCATCACCTGCCCGGCACATCCCGGTATGGATTCGGCAAAAAATGCGGCAGGCTCAGCAGGCAGGGCTTTTAACACTGAAGGCTCATCAAGCGGATTGCCGGGAGGCAGCGGAAGAATGGTTACGTGGTCAGGTTTCCCGGATCCTCCCTTACGGTTAAATTTATAGGGACTCAGTGAGATGGCACTACGGGTATTGCCATGGTAAGCGTGATCCAGTACCACGAAATGTTTTCTATGGGCATATGCTTCTGCCAGTCTGACTGCCAGGTCGGTAGCGGCTGACCCTGAGTTAACGAAAAAAACTTTATTCAGTGCGGGAGGAAATTTCGATAACAGTTTCGTGGCATATTGTTCGAGAGGCTCATAGAGGTAGCGGGTGTTGGTATTCAGACGTGCCATCTGTCTTTGTCCGGCTTCCACTACCTTCGGATGATTATGCCCCACATGCGGAATATTATTGATACAATCCAGGTAGGCAGTTCCGTTGGCGCTATACATATACTGAAATGCGGCTCCGGTCATATGGATAGGTTGCGGGTAGGCCAGGGACAAGGATTTTGAAAAATAGGGGCGTTGTGGAGGTACGGTATGCCGTATCACACCGGACGGATTGACACGGATCCATTGACGGAGCATCTCCCGGGCACTACGAACGCTGATCTGGTGATAAGTATTATCCGGATTTTCACGGGCTTTTCGGGCGCCATGAAGCACTATCTGGCACCACCGGGCCGGAATAAGATAATAGAGCAGGCGTTCTTCTAATTCGTTGATCGGCTGGGCGCTGCGATATCCATTAATAAAAGAATCGTATACTTTTTGAAAGTCCCGCTGGCCCGGCATGGCATAGGCCAGTGCAATAGCCGGTTCCTGGATTCGGGCACTGTACACCATATCACCAAAATCTATCAAACCGGCTACCTGATCCTTCTGTACCAGGATATTCCAGTCATTTCCATCCCCATGTATCAATCCTTTCGGGAGTTTGTGGTATAGCGGAAGCACCTCTTCACGATATTTCATCAGGAAAAAAGCCACCAATCGGCGAATTTCGGGGTCGGTGACCAGGTTCAGATCCTCTGTTTGTTCAGTTACCCTGGCCAGATCCCAGGGATGGGTGCGGCTTTTTAATACCGGATCTTCCAGTCCGGCCAGGGCCTGATCCAGCCGGCCGAAAAACTTTCCCAGTTGCCGGTAGAATTGAATATTTGGTGAAACTTCAGCCAGAAAATCTCCTTTAATAAACGGGAAAAGCCGGGCATGCACCGGTTTGCCACTCCATTGAAAGGAGGAGATGATCTCTCCCTGTCTGTTTTTTACGGGCAACGGAAACTGACAATCGTGGATCAAACCGGCAAGATGTTGTAAAATACGGTTTTGCGACCGGATGAATTCGAGGTCATCTTTATTCAGAGTGATTTTGAAAATAAATTTCTCACCTGACTCTTCGGTAAACAGAAAATTCAGATCATCATACGCTACCAACTCTTCAACCGATCCCTCTATTGAATAGAATTCTGATATAATATTCCCTGTAATTTCAGCATTGTTCGTCATTACAAAATTCTTTTACTTCGAGTTTGATAGCTGATAAGGTGAGGAGGATATCAAAAAAGAAACAGACCGCTGAAATGAGAATAGAAATGATAGAGAAGATAAACAGGACATTACCCAGAGTTCGCAGATCGTATGAAGTAGTACGCATGATCACCAGGAGGGGGATGATCAGGCAACTGAACAAAATACTTAATGTGATAAATGCAATGGATATTCTAAGTAATGTCCCCCGTTTCATCAGAATATCGATTTCGTTTTTCTTCACCGCCTGCCGGGGCGTATCCGGTTGATTCAGTTCGGCAATGAGATGCCGGGTCCGGTCAATGACCCGCCCCAGCCGGTTGGTAATGGTTAAAAGAAGTAAGCCGACACCCGATATCAATGCTACCGGTGTGATACTTGCCTGAAGAAATTGGATAAAAGAGGTAGTGGGTTCCATATTATTATGGTTGTGAAAGGTTACGAATGGTTACGACGGGTTATTTTTGTTGCGAAATTAGCTATTTTTCGAGGAAAGAATCTCATAAATATTTGAATCAGTCAGGTGTTGAAACCGGATACCTGTTTCTGCACGCCGAAGTACAGCCCTGATGCAGATATGTAACCTATTTGTATGCACTCATTGAATAGGGTCTGGCATCCCGGTTACCGGCCCATTGTTTATTAGGTGTTGGGCCCATCTCAAAAATCAGTTCTCCGCCCTTCATGATCTCGTTATGTTTGATATAACTCCGGGTTAACGGTTCTCCGTTCAAAGTAACGGATTGAATGTAGAAATTCCGGTCAGAGAGATTGTGCGCAGTAATGGTAAAGGTTTTATGGCCGGACAGGTGTAATTCGATACGGGGTAATTTGGGTGTTCCGATCACATACTCCAGGCTGCCCGGGCAGACCGGGTAGAAACCCATGGAACTGAAGAGGTACCATGCCGACATTTGTCCGCAATCCTCATTGCCGCAAATTCCATAAGGGGTATCATCAAACAGGTGATTCATGATCAGATGGATTTTCTCCTGGGTTTTCCAGGAAGCTCCGGCATAATTATACAGGTAAGCGATATGCTGACTCGGTTCGTTGCCATGTGCATACTGGCCGATCAAACCGGCGATATCCTCAACCTGCCTGAACTGATCTTCATCGGTTTGAATTACAAACAGGGTATCCAGACGGTGGATAAAAGTCTTATCACCACCCAGTAATTCAATCAGGCGGGCTACATCTTGGGGTACGTACCAGGAGTATTGCCAGGCATTACCTTCGGTATAATCTCCGCCATATTGTGCATGCAGGGGGTCAAAAGGTGTTCTGAAGGTGCCGTCTGTTTTACGAGCTCTCATGAAGCCGGTGGCAGGATCAAATATTTTCTCAAATCCTTTAGCCCGCTCCATATACCGTTGATAAATATCCTCTGTTTTCTGATTTTTCTTTAATGCATGGGCCATCTGTGCGATACACCAGTCGTCATAGCCATATTCCAGTGTTTTGGAAGCACCTTCAGGCTCGATATCAGCCGGGACAAATCCGTATTTCATATAGGCTCCCAATCCTGCATAAGGAGCATAGGTTGAGCTGGCCAGCATGGCATCAAAAGCGGCTCCGGCGTCAAAATTACGGATCCCTTTCAAGTATGCATCTGCGATCACGGATACACTATGGTAACCGATCATGCACCAGGTTTCATGGGCATGAAATGACCATACAGGTAATATTTTATGCACGTTTTGTTGACGGTGACGAATCATGGAGGTGATCATATCGCCTACCCGTTCCGGTTCGAGGATGGTAAAAAGGGGATGTGTGGCGCGGTAGGTATCCCACAGGGAGTAAATGGTGTAGTTGGTGAATCCGTTTGCCTGGTGGATGGCCTGGTCGGCACCCCGGTAACGGCCGTCCTGATCGGTATAAATGACCGGAGCCAGCATCAGGTGATAGAGGGAGGTATAAAAAATAGTTTTCTCCTTTTCAGCTCCTTCCACATTGACTTTTCCGAGTTCATGGTTCCAGCGATCCCGGGCTACAGCTTTAACCCTGTCAAAATCCCATCCGGGTATTTCATGATCGAGGTTATTCAGTGCACCGTTCATATCCACAGCTGAAATCCCCACTTTAACCAGTAATTCATCACCGGGATTCAGATCAAAATTAAACCAGCCTCTCAATTGTTTTCCTGCCATTTCGGGATAATTAATTACGGTGGATGCCCGTTTGCCGAATCCCCGGTATTCAAGCGGAGCATAATTTTTCAGCCCGTATGAACGGATGGGTTTTGAAAACCGGATGGCGAAAAAGATGTAGCGATTGGGCGCCCAACCTTTGGTTTGCCGGTATCCCAGGATCAGCGTGTCATTTTCAACCCGGATCTGGCTCCAGAGCACTTTATCCGGATAATTATAGATACTGTGCCTCAGATCGAGTATTACCCTTGCAGAGTCGG
>JAGHDB010000048.1 GCA_021160155.1 Bacteroidales bacterium
ATTTCAAACTCTATATCTAAGACGCACAACTAACCGATCTGTTGCATCGGTTATTGTTAAAGTTTGTGAATAAAACAGACTTTTTAGTTAATACTATGTTAAAACCGGATTTTTTACCACTTTTATCCTCAATCATCTGAATAGTTCAATAAAAAATTAACCACCGGTTTATGGTTGATATCCGGGATCGCGATTCTTCTCATAACAATCTGTTCTATCTCATCACTCTTTCTGTGATCGCAGCTTTAGGAGGATTTCTTTTCGGGTATGACACAGCTGTTATCTCCGGGACCCTCTCATTTGTTAAAGCACAATTTAATTTAGGGGCCGTGGCCGAAGGATGGTATGTCAGTTCAGCCCTGGTCGGATGTATAATCGGAGTTTCGGGAGCCGGATTTCTGAGTGACCGGTTCGGGCGAAAGCATACGCTGATCTGGGCAGGTATCCTGTTCAGCATATCGGCCATCGGATGTGCATTGGCTCCTTCACATCCGTTATTGATTATCTATAGAATGATCGGCGGTCTGGGAGTCGGGATCGCATCCATGCTATCGCCACTCTATATTTCTGAAATTTCACCTCCGAGGATAAGGGGAAGGCTGGTCTCCCTGTATCAATTTGCCATCACTTTGGGAATTTTATCAGCCTATTTTGTGAATGCATGGATTCAGGGGATCTCTCAAAACCCGGATATTCATTTTCACGGTTATTTTCAATTAATTTTCAGGAATGAAGTTTGGCGTGCCATGCTGGGCAGCGAATCCATCCCGGCAATTACTTTTTGCCTGCTGCTGCTGATAATCCCTGAAAGCCCGAGATGGCTGACACTGAAAGGACGCCCCGATAAAGCCCTGTCTGTCTTATCACGCGTCAGCGGCCCGACTGTAGCCGCCCGCGAAATAGACTTGATTACTGAAACAATCAACCAGTCCCGGATCAGTCTGGCCACAATGATCCGGATGGGATATGGTCTCCCCCTTATCATTGGTATGTCACTGGCTTTTCTCACACAAGTCAGCGGGATCAATGCCATCATTTATTACGGACCGAAAATCCTGAATGAAGCAGGCCTTAAATTAAGCGACGCACTTGGAGGCCAGGTTATTATAGGAATAATCAATGTGATCTTTACATTGATCGCTATCTGGAAAATTGACCGTTTAGGCAGGCGCCCTTTACTTCTGTTCGGCGTTTCCGGAATCATTCTGTTTCTGATCGTGATCGGTTTTCTCTTTTTCTTTCAAGTAACCCACGGCATCTGGTTAATGGTATTCATCCTGCTTTTCATTGCCTGTTTTGCCTTCTCTTACGGACCGGTAATTTGGGTATTGCTAAGTGAAATCTACCCGACGCAAATCCGTGGAAGAGCAATGTCGATTGCCACCCTTACCCTGTGGCTGGGCACTACTTTTATTGGCCAAATGACTCCCTGGTTTCTCGTACATCTGAAGCCGTACGGTACTTTCTGGTTATTTGCACTGATGACCCTGCCCGCCTTGGTTATCACCATCAGATTACTTCCTGAAACAAAAGGAAAATCCCTTGAAGAGATTGAACAATTTTTTAAAATCAAAAAGCTATGAAAACATCTCTGCTCTATCCAGCTGCTATAGGGCTTTCCTTATTACCTGCCTGTAACAGCAAACAGCCTGATTTCATCTTTTTCCTGGTGGATGATCTGGGTTGGGCTGATGTGGGTTGTGATAATCCCAATACTTTTTATGAAACACCTACCGTGGATCATTTGGCACAGCAAGGAGTAAGATTCACCAACGGATACGCCTCCTGCCCGGTTTGCTCTCCAACCCGTGCCGGTATTCTGACAGGCAAATACCCGGCGAGGCTGCACATCACCGATTGGATCCCGGGAATGGATCCGAAGAATCGTAAATTACTCGGACCAAAGGATCTGAATGCCTTACCATCCAAAGAGATTACACTGGCTGAACAACTTAAAAAAGCAGGTTATATCACTTGCCATATAGGCAAATGGCATCTGGGTCCGAAAGGGTCATGGCCCGAAGATCACGGCTTTGATATCAATATCGGCGGATGGGAAGCCGGCAGCCCCAGGGGTTCAGGATATTATTCACCTTATGGCAATCCAAACCTTCCGGACGGACCTAAAGGTGAATTTTTAACCACACGGTTAACCAACGAAGCCATAAACTTTATAAAAAACAACCGGAATAAGCCTTTCTTTCTCTACTTTGCTTTTTATACGGTACATACGCCGATTCAGGCCAGCAAAAATCATATTCAACATTTTAAAAATAAGCGGGAAGAATTATACAAGAAAATGAACCAGATGACCGGAGTGAAACAGCAACGACCTGAACACGACGGATTCACAAAACTGATTCAGGATAATGCAGCATATGCTTCCATGATTGCAGCTATGGATGAAAGTGTAGGAAGAGTTCTGGCTCTTTTAGACGAACTCAGACTAAGAAATAACACCTACATTATTTTCACTTCTGATAATGGCGGCCTTTCCACATTAAAAAAAAGAGGATATCCTACGTCCAACCTGCCACTCCGGGCCGGAAAAGGATGGTGCTATGAAGGCGGACTCCGGGTACCCCTGATTATTGACGGACCCGGTATCAAACCTGCTATTCTCAACGAACCGGTTATCAGCACCGATTTCTACCCTACGATCCTTGAGCTGGCAGGACTGCCCCTCCATCCCGAACAACATATGGATGGTATCAGCCTTTATCCGCTTCTGAAGAAACGGAGACATAACTCCGGCCCAGCAATGCCAGAAAATGGCATGGATCGTGCCATTTTCTGGCATTATCCCCACTACCACGGCTCCACATGGACACCCGGGGCCGCCATGCGTAAAGGGGACTGGAAACTAATCGAATTTTATGATTACGAAACAGTTGAATTATACAATCTTAAAAACGACCCGGGCGAAACAATCGATCTGGCCGGGCAAAATCCAGAAAAAACAGAAGAGCTTTTAAAACAACTTCACGCCTGGCAAAAAGAGACCGGCGCCGACTTTGCAATACCAAACCCAGCATGGAAAGACAATTCCGGAAATTTAAAATAAGATATTCATCCGGCAACAACTGTTTTCTAACATTATTTTTTCTTGCGGATAATTGTATTATGAAATTTGGTTACAACCGGCATAGCCCTGAAATGAAAACGTTCCGTACCTTTTTTATATGGGTATTATTATCTATCCTGGTGATCACCCCTGCCAGAGGCCAGAAACAAAACAATATCTGGTATTTTGGTAACCACGCCGGACTGGATTTCAGTATTTTTTTCCCCTTCCCTCTTGCTGACGGACAGATCAATACTCCTGAAGGTGTGGCCTCAGTCAGTGATTCAACCGGAAGGCTGCTGTTTTACACAGATGGCGTAACCGTCTGGGACAGCACCCATCAGATCATGAATCCGTATAACCCGCTTAAAGGAGATCCATCATCCACCCATTCAGCCACCATCCTGCCCAATCCGAACAATCCGAAACAATATTACATTTTTACCACTCCGGTAGTGAACAACCAGAATCCCGATTATACCGGACTGGATTATTACCTGGTGGATTTTACCGGAAATCCTCTGGGAGAAGTCATACCTCAGACTGCAACGGGGCTGCTTCTGAGACCCACTGAGAAACTGGCTGTCACACCGTTTGATCACCCGGTATACGGACCTACCTACCGGCTGATATCCCATCAGTTCGCCAATGACTCATTTGCCAGAACCTACCTCTGCCGCCTGGATACCCTGATCTTTCAGTCAATCGGAGCAACTCACCGGAACAGTACCGACGATGACGGAACCAATCACGGAGCTGCCGGCCAGATGAAATTTTCACTGCAAGGCGACAAACTGGCGGTGGCCATTGAAGGACAAAAACGGGTTGACCTGTTCAGGGTTGACCAGGCCACGGGTGCCTTGTGGGGTCATATGATCCTGCCAGCAGGTGACCCTAATATCGATAAAAAGGGATTCATTCATGATGCCTATGGCGTGGAGTTTTCTCCTACCGGCAATTACCTATACGGCACCTCTCGTAAAGGAGGTTTGATCTACCAATGGGATCTGGGCATGTGGGTCGAAGACCGGATGCAGGCTACGGTGCAAGTCATTTCATATGATAATGAAGTGGAATACGGAGCCCTGCAACTGGCTCCGAACGGGAAAATATACGTGGCGGTGAATGGAAAAGATTACCTGAGTGTAATCAACTCTCCCATGCATTTTGACTGCCGGTTTGAAAAATACGGAGCCCGCCTGATCAACAATGCCAACGGTGAAGGAGGTACTTCGGGATACGGACTTCCGGTTGCCATTCCGGGTACCCTGAAAGCAGAACCTTTCTACTTTGAACATACCTGCTACGGAGACCAGACCTATCTTTATGTCACTAGCCACAAAGGATGGGCAGGAACACCTTTCTGGACCATCTTCAACGAAGCCGGTGAGCAAATTGCCGTGATCAATTCAATCAATGAAGAGGGAGAGTACAGGGGATGGTATCGATTCCCTGGACCGGGGAATTACTGCGTGGTAATGAACGGATTCAGAAATGGGAATCCGGTGACCTATACCCGGTACATTACCATTCATCCCATACCTGAAGTCCATCTGGCCCCAAAAGACACCATGAAACTCTGTATCGGTGAAGAGATGCACCTGGATGCCGGAATAGGTGCATTTTACGAATGGGAAAACACGGAACTGAAAGTCAGGGAGAGAGACATCACCACAACCGATAACCTGATTGACCTCTACCGGGTCAAATTAACCGATTACAACGGATGCGTGGGCTGGGATACATTATGGACCTGGAAAAAAAGTCCGCCCCAGGTGGAGATCACTTCAACCAAAGCCCTTTGTGGCGACAATAACGGTACCATTACCGTAACCCCTGCCGGCAATCTAAATGATTATATATTTACCTGGGAGGAGTTTCCCGACAGCAGTGGTAATCATCTGACCGGATTGCCTCCCGGTATGTATCACGTTCATGTCTATTCTGTCAAAATTGGTTGCAGTGTAACAAAAGAGATTGAAGTACAAGCATTTGGCGGTCCTAATGTAAAGATCTCCGCCTCCGACACCATCGTCTGCCCCGGAGCGCAGGTGACACTGACCGTAACCGGAGCTACAGAATTTTTCTGGTTGAATCCGGCCGGTATCACCGATTCGGTTCTGACAGTCTATCCTGAACAGACGACCACTTACCGGGTCAATGCAATTGCCCGCGAAGGAGACCTGTCATGTGAAACAATTGCAACCCGAACCATCCGTGTATGGCCGGTCACCCGGCCCGATCTGGGCGACGACCTCACAGCCTGCGAAGGAGATACGGTACCGGTTGTTCTCACCGGAAATTGGGAACAGATTGAATGGAACAGCAACTTTTCCGGAGCGAATATCTTAGTCACAACGAGTTATAATCCTTTGATCGTCAGCGTGACTGACCAACATCAATGCATCACCACGGATACGCTGCAAATTACCTTCTATCCCCTTCCGGATGTAGACCTGGGAAAAGACACCACTTTATGCAGCAACGAAGGTTATCTGCTTACAGGAGGATCCGGAGATCAGTACCTTTGGAGTACCGGAGATACTTCACCAACCATTGAAGCCCGTCAAAGCGGATTCTACTGGCTGCAAATCACTGAAAGAGGATGTGCTATGAGGGATACTATAAACCTCGTACTGCACCACCCCGATTCTCTGCAAATCCGTAATGTCTCGGTCAGGGATGTCTCCTGCAACGGAGGAACTGACGGATCCATTTCCATTCAGGCCGTCGGTGAAGGTTTACATTATCTATACTCCGTAGATAACGGCATCAACTGGCTGGATAACAACGGATTGTTTGATTCCCTGCCTGCAAGTACGGATTATCGTATCCGGGTTTGGGAAGATTCATCCTGCATGACCGTTTACCCGAATCCGGTACTTATCTCAGAACCGGATTCCATTCAGATCCGGCAACGTTTAACGCCTCCTGAATGCGCAGAATGTACTGACGGCAGTATTGAGATCACACTGATCACAGGGGGTACTCCACCCTATATGATCGATTGGTCAAACGGTGATGCGGACATGATAACAGAAAATCTTCCGGTTGGAACCTATACCGTCACTATCACGGACAAAGCCGGGTGTCAGTATTCCAGGGATTTTGAACTGGATATGAAACATGCCGTACCAAATGCATTCACACCCAATGGAGATGGAATTAATGACTTGTGGGTCATCAACCTGCTTGAGTATTACCCGGATGCAACAGTTTGGGTATATGACTCTTCCGGCAAAATGGTATACCAGGCGCTCCTCCCTGCGTTTAACAATCCCTGGAACGGAAATGACCTGAACGGGGATCCGGTACCTGCCGGGACCTATTACTATATTATCCGGCTGGATAATATTGAACCGCCTCTCACGGGGCATCTAACGATATTACGATGATGTTGCCAAAAAATACAATTCATACTATTTCTCGTACGGTCTTGGCATTTTTCATGGTGATGTCATCCCTGTCATTACACGCGCAAACCCCTGTCCTGTCTGACCAGTTCATAATGAATCCGTTTCAAACCAATCCGGCGGTGGCAGGAATTTACCGGTACATGCCGGTCAGGCTGACGGTTCGGCAACAATGGTTTGGAATGAAAGCTGCACCCATGACCCAATCGTTTACCATTCATACCAATCTGACCAACCGGAAAGCAACTTATAATCCACAAGGATTTTTAAATAAAGGTGTCAATTCATTCGGCAAAGTAGGTATCGGGGGCGGAGTCTATAATTTCACTTATGGAGCAATCAGTCAAATCGGAATCCACCTGGATTACGCATATCATATTTATCTGGGGAAAGGACGACTGGCATTAGGACTTGCACCTATGTATCAGCAGTATATCATAGACAAATCCAGATTCATTTTACCGGATGGAGACCGATGGGACCCGGTTATTCACGGGAATGCAAAAGAAACCCTCCATTTTCTGGATGCCAATATCGGAATCCATTATTATTCAGACCGTCTGTATGCCGGTTTTTCGGTTATCCAGTTGTTTAACTCTACCGCCATGTTTGGGTCCCTGAGCTACCAAAGCCTTGAAGATCCCTTTAATAATCCCTACCTGGCACGAACATTTTACGGATATACCGGAGTGGTGATCCCTTTGGGCACTTCGATTGAACTGGAACCCTCAGTTCTGGCCAGCTATAATAGTGTATCCAGTCTGTCCACACAAATTATTATAAAAGTCAGGGTGATGCATCATTTTGAAGCAGGGGCCATATGGCAATATGGTAAATCCCTGGGTTGTTATGCCGGAACCTCAATCGGGGATCTGGTAGTTCGTTACCTTTATGAAGCCCCTTTGGGTACCCGGTTAAACAACGGCTTTTCTACCCACCAAATCCTGGCAGGCTATAACATCCACTCGTCAGCATTCTAATTATTGCTTTTTATAGTCCGGATTTGGAGCAGGGAAGCTTGCATCAACCTCTTTTTGCCAGTTATGTAACAATTGTGATAATTCATTCCGTAGGTCAGGCAGACTGTCGGCCAGGTTTTTCGTTTCGCTGATATCCTGCTGCAGGTCATACAACTCAACTCGGGTAGGAGCCACGGTCATTTGTTGGCCACGCGATACCGTACCGAAGAATTCAATTAATTTGTATCGGCCTCTTCTGACCGCCGCACCAGGCGATCCTCCCTGATTACCCCAATGCGGATAATGCCAGAAAATAGCACGGGACGTATCATTTTCTGCAGGTATGGAGCTTTGTCTTTCCTTCTGCAACACCAACGGAACCATACTGATACCATCCACATGTTGTTTGGGGCGCAACGGCAGACCGGCCATTTCCAAAATGGTCGGATAAAAATCGGTGCTGATCACGGGTTCATCGCAAACCGTGCCAGCTGTTGTTACACCGGGCCATTTGATCAGCATCGGTTCACGGATACCACCCTCATACAACCAACCCTTTCCTGCCCGAAGCGGTAAATTACTGGTAGGATGCCCCTCCGAAGTTGACAGTCCCCCATTGTCAGACATATAAAAGACTATGGTATTTTTCTCCAACCCTGACTTACGGATATAATCCAGCACTTTACCTACTGCCTGATCCATGGCTTCAACCATTCCGGCATATACCGGATGATCCTGAACCAATCTTACTTTTCTTTCCCCCTCCCTACCCCAGACTACCGAATCACCTTTTCTCTCATTCCACATTTGGATCCTTTTTTGCTCATATTTCTTTTTTAAATCTTCACGGGCCATTAGAGGAGTATGTACCGAATAAAAGGAGACATAGGCCAGCCAGGATTCATGCTCATGCATTTGAATAAATTTCACCGCTTCAGTAGCCAGCCGGTCAGGCAAATGCTCTCCGGCAGGCCCATCCGGCAAACGGGGATTACCATATGGTGAAAAATACTTATGACCTCCATAAGGACCACCCCGGGTTATTCCACCCATATTTACATCAAAACCCTGATTCTCCGGCCAATATCCCTCAGGACCCAGATGCCACTTACCGGCAAAAAACGTGGCATAACCCGCCTCTTTCAACGCTTCGGCCAACGTTACCTCCTCCAGTGGCAAACGATCCTGGTAATGCGCCGGCAACAAGGGTAACGAATGGAAACGGCCGCTTTTACGCTTCAGGATAGCTTCAGGCTGTGGAGCTCCGAAATAGTCGGTAGTATTCAACCGGGCAGGATATTTACCGGTCATGATACTGGCACGGGTCGGACTGCATACCGGGCAGGCAGCGTATGCCTGGGTAAACCTTACCCCTTCAGTGGCAAGGCGATCCGCATTGGGTGTTTCATAAAAGGTTTCCGGATTATTAAATCCCACGTCCATATAACCCAGATCATCCACCAGAAAAAAAAGAAAATTGGGTTTTTGCTTCTGGCATCCCGACATAATTCCTATTCCGGCTAATGTTAAAGGTAAAAAGTATGATTTCATAAATCTCTTACATTTAAAAAGCTTTCCGTATCATTGTGCGAATAACCAAAAACTAAATTTACTAATTCTATCTGATTAACCATGAAAAGCAAATACCGTTTTGTAATCCTGGCCGTATTTATGTTTCTGTCGCTTGTCATTCAGGTTCAATGGCTTGCTCATGCAGCCGTAGCCAGACCGGCAGCTGTCTTTTACCAGGGCCAGTTTAATCCGGATTCATTCTTTAATATCGATTTTCTGGCCATGCTCTATATGTTGATTTATGTTGTAAGCAGCATCCCTGCTTCATACATTATCGACACTTATGGGATACGGACCGGCCTTTCTATCGGAGCTGCCCTGACGATTGTCTTCGGAATGATGAAAGGAATTCTGGCCGACAGTTTTACAGCAGTAGTCATTGCACAGGTGGGATTGGCCGTTGCACAACCTTTTATACTTAACGCAATCACAGCAGTTACCGCACGATGGTTCCCGTTAAAAGAACGGGGGCTCATGGCCGGTTTTTTATCACTGGCCCAATACCTCGGTATTATTATCGCAATGCTGGTCACACCTATGTTGGTGGGATCTGATCCCTTACAACCCGATTATGGTGAAGGTTTCAAAAGAATGTTAATGATCTATGGATGGTTCTCGGTATTGGCCGGAGGACTGGTACTGGTCTTCATTCGTGAACATCCGAAGGGCACCGGAGAACCGGTTGTTTTTGAGCGCTTTGGATTTAAAAAAGGACTAAACCATATGATTAAGAATCCAAGCATGATTCTGATGATCCTGCTGTTTTTTCTCGGATTGGGTATTTTCAATGCGGTCAGCTCCATGACCGATGCCATAGCTGCCAAAGCCGGAGTAGAAGATTCTGACGGATTGATTGGCGGATTGATGCTGGTCGGAGGAATCGTAGGCGCCATCATCCTTCCGGCACTATCAGACAAGTACAGA
>JAGHDB010000209.1 GCA_021160155.1 Bacteroidales bacterium
GGAATACATATCCTCCGTTGTAATCTGTATGTTCACCGATCAGGTTAACTCTTCCCGGGGCAAAAAAGAGCCGTATGGGAGTTGAATTCCGGCCATAACGGTCGTAAAATTGTTGGATAAGCGTATCAAAGTCCATTCATCGGGGTTTAAAATAACATAAAACAAATTTAGTTAAAATCAGGAGGGTTGCCACATACCAATTGTTTAAAAAATACTATAATTGTTGACGCAGTGTATTAAAGCGCTGTTGAAAAACAATTCATGATGAAAGTTGATTCAAAAGTGGTTGCCCGGCTGGGCGGTAAAGATGTACTGCAATTTATTCTTGACCTGGAGGATGGAATGATGGTCAAACTTCTCAGCTACGGGGCCATCGTCACACATTTGACCGCTCCTGACCGTAATGGAAAATCTGAAGATATGGTTCTGGGATTTGATGATCCTTCAAGGTATTGGAGCGAGCCATATCTCAGTCACATGTGTTACCTGGGTGCGATTATCGGACGAAACGGGAATCGGATTGCCCGGGGCAGGTTTATATTGAATGCAAAAGAATATCGTTTGGCTCTAAACCATGGTCCGGATCATATTCATGGTGGGATCATAGGGTTTGATAAAGTCGTATGGGATAGTGAAACAATTGAGTATAAGGATGCGATAGGGGTCAGGTTTTCTTATTTTAGTCGGGATGGAGAAGAGGGGTATCCCGGTAATCTGCGGATTACGGTAAGTTTTGTGTTGAAAAAGGATCACTCTTTAACCATTGATTACCGGGGCACTATCGATCAGCCTTGTCCGGTTAATTTAACTCATCATGGTTACTGGAACCTTACGGGAGGTGTGAAAAGGGATATTTTGGGACATGAACTCGAAATTTATGCTAATCGCTACACCGTGACTGATGCAGCGCTCATACCCACCGGTGAATTCAGACCGTTGAAAGGTACCCCCTTGGATTTTAATTCTCCGCATGTTATTGGAGAACGAATTGACCGGGTGCCGGGTGGGTATGACCACAATTATGTGCTTTCAGAGGGGGTAACCGGATTGAGAAAGATTGCCCGGGTAACGGAGCCCGCAAGCGGCCGGGTTATGGAGGTATTGACTACAGAACCCGGCGTGCAGTTTTATACGGGTAATTTTTTAGACGGGGCATTAACCGGTAAAGGAGGTGTTTCTTATAGCAAGCATTTGGGATTTTGTTTGGAAACCCAACACTTCCCCGATTCGCCCAATCATCCCGAATTTCCGGATACGGTTCTGCAACCCGGACAAACATACCGGCATACCACGGTGTATCGTTTTCGTACGGTTAAATAAGAAGCGGATGGTGGTTATCCGCTTCTTATTATATATGCCGGTGAAAATATTATAATCCCAGTTTTGCACGTAACGCCGGGGGTAATCCGTTTTTATTGACCATGATATCAGTGGTTTTCAAACGGACATATTGCTCACTGATATAAGAGTATCCTTTATATTTATTTTTTTCGCCCCAGGAATTCTTTTCAAGATAATAACGGGTACCGTTCTGGTCGGTTGCAATACCCACCAGGTGCATTCCGTGGTCATCAGTTGTTTGGTAATTATTGAATTCTTTTTGTCGTCTTTCCTGAGAAACCTGTACTTCAATACCGGGTTTAAAAGTTTTGTGATCCCATTTTTCCGGAGGAACAATAGCCACACCATCTTTATAATTGAATCCTGGGTCAAGGTCGGCTCCCCAGGCAACGGTATAGCCGTTTTCCAGTTCGTGATTTATAATCTCTATCATCTCATCAAGCGGAACATTATAGGTTAGATCGCGGTCCCAGTTATCAGGTACTTCCAGTACAAATGGCTTGTAGAACGGGTGATGTGTAAAAGAGGTGATTTCAATATAATCGTCAAAGTTGAGCCCCAGGGAGGCCGCAAAACTTTTAGGAGTATAACTTTGTCCTTTGTAGGTGAATTTTTCAGGGACTTTACCCAGATAGGCATCCACCAGGTTGGCAAGGCCCGGTTTCCAAGCGGTGCTGAGTTTTCTGTTGCTGTTTTTAATTACTCCGTCCATATAACCTCTCAATACGCCATCCATCTCGCCATGTTTAATGGTTTTTTCACCTATTTCATTTCCCGGGTATATTTCCATGGGTACGATGCCATATTTTTTAATACTGTTAATCACATCATGAAAGGCACCACCCGGACCGAATTCTATTTTTCCGTGCCAGCGTGCGTAGCGGTCAGCCTTTTCAAGATAAGCATTCCGCACGGTATACATAACTGAAAGATCCACCGAATCTTTACCTACCCGTTCTGCTTCAGATTCAATAAACGAGGTTCCGGAAAATGCCCAACAGGTTCCGCTGCTGCCCTGACTTTTAGTCGCGGTTCTGGGCAATTCAACCTGGATGGTAAATTTAAATTCATCTCCTTTTTTCTTTGACCGTTTTTTACGCTGAGCCTGAACCCCTGCCGGGGCGATCAGAATCATTGCCAATAATAGAGCCGTTAAGCGAATATATTTTGTTTTCATGATAATACTTATTTTAATCCGATTTTAGCAGCAATAGATTCAGGGATGCCGTCTTTATGTACCATAATGGACATGGTGCGGATCCTCATAAACGGTTCAGACATATAGGAGAATCCTTTGTATTTCCCCTTTGCGCCCCAGGAATTTTTTTCGATATAGAATTTCTTGCCAAACTGGTCATGTGCTATTCCGACAAGATGCATACAGTGGTCATCTGTCAGTTGATACGTATCGAACATCTTTTGCCGGTCTTGCTGGGTGATGGTTTTCTCTTTATGCTGGGGGTCTTTGGGATCTTCACCCTCAGCCGGAACAGTAGCTACCCCTTTTGCAAAGTTCAACCCGGATATATCTGCTCCCCAACTGATGGAAATTCCTTTATTCAAGGAGTAATCCATAATTTCCATTAATTCATCCAAAGGAACATTATAGAGGGATTGTTGAGCCCAGTTATCCGGAATTTCAAGGACAAAAGGCTGATAGAACGGGTGGTGGGTAAATGAGGTAAACTCCACATAGTCATCCGGGTTAAAATCAAGGCTTTGGGCAAATGATTCAGGAGTAAATGTTTGTCCTTTATAAGTAAAATTTTCGGGGATTTTACCAAAATAGGCATCCAGAATTCCATTGAATCCTTTAAGCCATACCGGGCTTAATTTTCCGTTTTTATTTTTAATGACACTTTGAACGACTCCTTGCAATTCACTCATTACTTCACCATGCTTGTGCATATCCTCTCCGTAATTTAATCCGGGGTAAAGGTCTTGCGGAATGGCACCGTATGTACGAAAGCAGTTCAGGACATCATGTTGTTCACCTCCCTGATCAAAGTTGACTGTCCCATGAAAACGGACATAATTCTCAGCTTTATCGGCTAAAACGTGGCGAACCGTGAACATTTCAGAAAGATTCACGGTGTCATGATGAAGCCGGATAATTTCACTTTCCACAAAAGAGGTCGTACCAAAACACCAACAGGTGCCACTGCTGCCCTGGCTGATTACAGGAGTTGTGGCCGCTTGTTTGATAACGGTAAACTGGTAATCCTCCACGGGTTTGGCTTCGTCTTTCTTCTGCGCAAAAAGCGTCAACGGAAGAAAGAGTAATAAAATCATTAGTCCGGCATTGCGCCGAAGGTTAATAGTTCCATTCATGGGTAAACGATTTAAGTGTAATGATTACTTTTAACAGTTATATTTGTTGTTCTTTAATCCTATAAGCCATGAATCAAAAGTATTAATTTTATTTCCATAAAACCATGAGGAACCTCTTAATTCTGTTTCTGTTTTACGGCATTTTTTTACCGGGATCCTGGTTATCAGCTCAAACGGTTACTACCGGTACTTTATTAAATGAGATGATAGATCTGAATAGACTTGCCTGTTTCCCTGATCCGGTTTATACTACCAAACAGTTTTCATCTTATGACAGGAGGAGCCGTTATCCCGGTTATCCGGGCTGGTTTTCTAATTCGGATGGATTTGGAGGTGAACCGGTTCCCGGTTTTCTGAAAGTTTTGCAAAAACCTGATAAAGAGGGGGTCGGGCAGTATCTGATGTGCGATGTGGCCGGTCCGGGAGCGATCGTTCGTTTATGGACAGCATGGATTGAGGGAGAAATATTTTTATGGCTGGATGACGGCCGGGTTCCGGTATATCAAGGACCTGTCCGGAAATTTTTCCGGCACACGTATGAAGCAATGCTGAACCGTGAAGTGGATCCTTTATTGAAATCTACTTTCGGGGAGAATACAGCCGGTTATTATCCTATTCCTTTTAAAAAAAGATGCAGAATAATATGGAAGGGTAAATTAAGCAGGTTGCATTTCTACCATATCCAGGTGAGGCAATATGCGCCCGAAACTCATGTGAAAACTTTTTCTGTCGGGGATATTAAGCATTTTGCCGGGCGGATCAAACAGGTGGCACAGACGCTGGCAACACCTTCAAACCTTCTCGACAATGGATTAAAGCAGTGTAAGGCCCGGGTTGTGCGTTTACTACCCGGCGAAGAGCGGCATTTAGCCGGATTTAAAGGTCCGGAAGCTATTACAAAACTGGAGATCTTTCTTACAGCAAGAAACAGGGATCTCGCTTTAC
>JAGHDB010000009.1 GCA_021160155.1 Bacteroidales bacterium
AAGTTGGAATGAAGGTTTAAATATCTCAGATTGGTCATCTGGGTAAAAGGTTTTAAATCTTTTATTCCGCAGTTCCGAACATTCAGGTATCTGAGATGATTTAGACTCTCAAAAACATATATCTCATCCCTGATGGGCACGTTTCCCATTATCAGTGTCTCAAGATTCGATAAGCTTTCAAGTGGTAGTATGGAATCTATATTCGAGTTTGAATGGATATTTAAATATTCCAAATCAGTCAAATCTGCCAATGCAGCCACGTCAGAAATCGAGTTGTTTCTCAAGTTTAATTCTGTAAGTTTTTTTAAATCACTCAATGGGGAAACATCAACGATCTGATTATTGTGTAAATCCAACTGAACAAGATTTGATAGCCGATCAATTCCATCAAGTCTTGTGATGCCTCGATTAGATGCATCAAGCTTGACAATAGTTAAAAGCTGATGCTGAAAAATTTTCCCGTCAGGTTTTTTCAGCAGATCTCGTATGCTGCTTTCTAACTGAGGATTTTCAAAAGCCACCGGTTCACTTATTTTAAAAGCAGCAAATTGCATTATTAAAATAAGCACCAGACAGAGAAGGAGCAATCCGGGTTTTCGCAGGGTCATTTTCTGTCCCGAAAAAAGCTGGTAAAACAGTAGTACGGAAATAGTAACGAGTGCCAAAAGACCCAGAAAATCGGCCATAAAAGCCCCGGTTACAAGAATTTTTCTTGTCAAGTCAGTTTTACGCCAATCAAGGGCAGGTTTTAAATACTGCGAATAAACACCTGGTTCCTTAGCGTAAAGGTCAACGGTATATTCAACTCCATCCCATGTGATCCCCGCCAGTCCGCCTTGAGAGCCAGACCTGAGCTGAATGTCCATGCCAGCCTGCATAAAACGATCTAAGCTGACGGATACATCCTGTCCATTATCCGCTAATAAACCATACCCATTATTCACGCCCTGCCAAATACCATCAAATTCCAATTGAGACACAGGTATCCTTCTCAGGTCTCGTCCGGGAAGAGCAACCGTGCTGATAGAAATGATCTCGACTTTAGAACCCTCTGAAAGTGGGTTCTTCTTCCCCAGAACAGTGATGGTCAGTTTGTGCTGTTCCGGGAACGGTGGCAGCTGGTAGGTTTTTAAAAATATTACAGCAATCAGCAGGGAACTTAAACCCATTGATAAAAGAATCGTTTTTCCTGAAATTAATTTAATGAAAGGGAAAAGCACCACCCAATAAACCCAGGCAGAAAGCAGAAATGTAATCATAAGCAGCGAGCTAAGAATGATGATCTTACTCGACCGGGAAGCAAATAAGATATCCGTAAAACGGGTTGCCAGGCTGTAAGCCCAACTCCCGGCAGTTATGACAGCAGC
This sequence comes from Bacteroidales bacterium, assembly GCA_021160155.1. GTDB lineage: Bacteria > Bacteroidota > Bacteroidia > Bacteroidales > UBA12481 > JAGHDB01. The sequence continues at coordinate 1,368 of JAGHDB010000009.1, forward strand.
ACCCCAAATCAGGTTTTTTTTAATGATCGTCTTCATACACAGACCCTGAAATGGCTTACTCCCGCCCATTTTCTGAATACATTTAAATTACCGGTTAATAACTCCATGAAGCCCTCACGATATCAGACCGCGCGACTTCAACACCTTGTACATACTTGCTGTTTGGGGTAACCCGCAAACCTTGCTGTTGTACCAGCCTCTTCAGCCAGGTTGGCTGCGTTTTTGTACACTTGATTTCTAACACGAGCAAACCAGGATGGTGCATGCGAAAGAAAGGAATTTCCGGGAACAGAGATGACGCGTGGGCGCTGCGCACTTGATGGTCAAAGGTTACCCGAATGTTTTCTCTGCTTCGCGTGTAATACCCTTCACGCAAATATTCAACGATTATTTTCGGCCGCATAGTTTTAAGGTGAATATAGCGTTCGAACTCGGCCAAGACCACATCCGTTTGGTCAGGCCAATGCCAGGTTGACATAAATTTTTGGTACGTATTGTATTCTATCCAGGAATTATGTTTTTCTGTTGCGATACCTTTGCGGGCTTTTAATTCTGTTCGCAATCTCGTGCCTTTAGTAAAAGTATCACTGTATGAGCGGATTCGCAGTTTTACACGGTCACTATCACCATTAACTTTTTCCTCATAGTTTTTCAGATTATGTGAGTCAAAGTACAGACTGCGCACCAAGTAACGCTTCAAAGGAGAAGCCAGTGTATATTGATCCCTCTTCATATATGGCAAAATAGCGCTTCGGACACGATGGTACTGCTGGTATGTCAGCCGATATTTGTATTCAAACCGCCAATCGTGACTTATTAGTTTTGGGAAAAGGACCAACAAGCATCTCCTATAATTGCTTTATAACGGTAGAGATAGCTGAGGGGCAAGCAGGGACACGTTATGCACTCCCGGTAAGGTTTTTAATGCCCGGATAAGATCATTGGCAGCGCTGCTGGACAATTCAGATAAGCGCAGTTCATAAATGATCTCCCAATTCTCTCCTGTTACCTCATACGATCTCATTCGCGCATCTACTGTGTATCGCAGAAATATTTCGCGTACCTCGTCCGCTGCATGAGGCAGCTGCCCGGAAAAGGACAGGATAAAATCCTTATTTTGTGAGTGACCATACCGAAAATAATACAAAACGGCTACAACCACAATAATGAATAGAGATGATACCAGCACAATGCTCCAGTTGAAGGTACCGGCACCCAAGCCAATCGCAATTACCCAGAAAATAAAAATCATATCACGCGTATCTTTAATGGCGGTACGAAAACGGACGATGGATAAAGACCCGATCAGACCCAGTGAAAGGACCAGATCACCGCGGATATAGAGCATAACGGTTGTAACGACAGGCGCCATCAACACCAGAGAAATGATAAAGGTATGTTCATAATTCAATCCGCGGTGAGTGCCTTTGTATAATTGCGAGATTAACATTCCTAAGATAGTTGCTAAACTGAGGGAGAATATTACATCAATTAGATCCGGTCCGTTAAAAATTAATTTATTAATAAATTCATTCATAGATTAGTTTTTCTAAAGGAAATCAAAGCCCTTTCATTCGTAAACTGAATTATTTTTAAGCAAAAAT
>JAGHDB010000002.1 GCA_021160155.1 Bacteroidales bacterium
AGTTCCTGACCATGGTATATAACCGCCTTACTTTTTACGCCTGGCCAAGGTTTTACCACCGTGTTTTCAATGATTTAATGCCATATAGTGTAGGAGATATCACGCATTCCAGCGGTCATCACGATCATTTCAATCAATGGATGTGGCAGCGGTTATTGTGGTCACCACGTATGTCGGTTGAAGAGGTGGTGAACGAATACTGTATAACCTGGTTTGGTGGTGAATCGGCACCATATATGGCAAAGGCAATTTTCCAGTTGGAAGAAAACATTGAAGAGATACCTGGTGTGCGATTGCCGGAAAAAGAAGGTATTTTGAAATATTATAATTTCGTGAAGAGAGCAGGGGAAGTAATGACTGAGGAGATAATGAATGACAACTGGTTGTGGCGCATGTATATGCAAAAAGGCACCCTGGACAGGTATGTCCAATTGTCGGCGGAGCAACAAATTCGATTACAACAGGATGTAGAAACCATCGTATCGCTATCTATGAAGAACGGAAAAAAGAAAGAGGATATTATACAAGCTTTAACCCTGATGAATAACCAAAAAAATGAAACTGCTGAAATGAAAAGTTTACGGGTAGAAGCCGGTAAGCTGGGGGATGAAAGCAATGTGATATTTGGTGTTCGCAGTGATGGCTATTTTAACCTGAATCATGATTTTATTGGTTTAGGGTGGCTAAAACGCCAGCTAAATCGCGCTTTGGAGGCTCCAAAAAGTAAAAGAGCTGAAATTCTTTCCATGATCATTGATTATGAAAATCCGGGTGAAGGTGGTGTATATGACAACCTCGGTACCGCCAATATAGCACCAAATGTAGTTTTTGGTTATCCTTATGACCATGGGCAACCTTATGTCTCAAAGATGCTTTCGGAGGGTAACCGTCCGAGTCAGCGCTCCATGCATTTCACGCAAGATGAAGGTCAGGGCGTTACTCTGCAATACAGGGATCTCGATCCTGATGCTAAGTATAAAATACGTTTTACACTTGTCAGGCCCTGGTATCAGGACCGCTATGCTATGCGAATGAATCAAAAGTCAGAATCTATTTATGCGGATGACATCCTTATTGCTGATAATGTTGAGCTACCGCTGCAGATGAGCGATTTTTTTACTTTTGAAATCCCTAAGAAGGCAACACAAGACGGAAAGTTGGAAATCCGGTTTGAAAAGGCCCCGGACGTGGCTAATGGCGACAGGGTAACAGTGGAGCAGTGGAGAAATTCAGGAGGGTGGGGAACAATTGTTTCTGAGGCATGGTTGATCCGGAAGTAAAATGTTGAAATTATGGCTTTGGGAGGTGATTACCATAATGTTGAAAACACGTTCGGACAATCGCTTATGCCAAAGGCAATTGTTTCCAAAAGTCTTGATTGAAAAAATTAAACCCGGATATTTCACTGAGAGAGAAGCCAAAGGTATTGCAAAAAGGATGTTTTATGATAATGGGGTGGAGTTGTTTAAATTGAAATAGCTCAATTAGGTTTTTTAATGATCCATATTTCAGAAACCTGGGAACCCCGTTCCGCTTTTCCACAAGTCCATGTAAAAATGACCTTTCCATCTCTAAGAGCTTCCTGTGGAATCGGGAACTCATAAAGAGGTTGTACGCCGGTTTTTATATAATCGTGCACCTGGATGTCATCGGCCATCATTTTCAAATGTGTTCTGAAGCGCCCGGTATAGGCAATTCTGATCTTGTAGGATTCTGAAGGATTTAAATTTTTGTACTCTATTTTTAAAGGTTGGTCATACAATGTTGTTATTTGATTCATCCAGGACATGGGTGCTGCCTGACCTTTGAAATTTTTTGAAGTGATCTTATGAACCCAAACCACATCTTTTGCCCCTACACCAAAGCCAACCCGGGGTGTTAGGAGAGTGCCTGGGTCTGTGGCTATATCATGTTGTATAATTACTTTTTTCCAACTTGCAATGTTGCCGAAGTTATCATAAAAACCGCCGGGACCAGGATTGGTTCGATGCAGAATACCATTGATTATTTCTATTTTATGACCTGCATAATCTGAGTTTTCTACCCTGCCCAATTCTGAAAGAATCCATGCAGCATCATTCAAGGGATGGTTAATATTATCGATGAAATTTCCTCGCCCTGGTGATGCTCCATGTTTTTCAATGGTCAATTGCGCTCCAATACTATTAAATAAATCATCAGCAAGTTTTTCACATTTAATTTTATATTCTGGATAGATCGGTTCCAGCCATGCTTTGGCCAAAGTTGATTTGCAATTTTCAATAGCTACACCGACACCTGTTTCAGTATAATTACTTAAGTCTTCTTTTGCTTGTTGTTCAAGATATGTTTCGTAGATTAATCGTTTTTGGACATAAGCATCGAAATAAGCACGAATGAGCCCCATTTGAAAACGAAAGTTTGCCCGGACAGCAGATGAGCTTCGTTCCTCGATATTTTGCCATTGCATAAGGGTATTCTGAACGTGTTCGTTGGTAATAAGCGGCCCATCAAAATGTTGTTCCTGAGATAAAAAGCCCTGTGCAATATCTTCTTCGTAATCCGGACCAATGAAAAACCGTGCGTAATCCCGGAGAGTCTCAATTACCGGTATTCCCGGATCCCAGTCCTGGTCACTCCATATAAATTTATTTACATCATCGTTGGTGCCCTCTGAATAACTCAGGCTACCATTGGCGAACTGATCCAGGGCATTATGGATCATTTTTTCGTCATTTGGACGAGGATTAATGCATTCCCTCCCAAGGGTGTTGGTAAAGGCCAGATCCCATTTTGGTATTGGATATTGCGAACTAATGGTATGTGTAATATCCGGATATCGCCGGATGGGAATGTCGGCATCAACAATTTTCCTGATTTCTTCCAGAGGTGTTTTAACCCAGGGGCCGAAAACAACCCCGCCGAGCCATTCATATTTTTTATTAATATGAGTAAAGAATTTATCAACCCATTCTTTGGAAGGACGTGATAACTGGGGTGAAACCCAAATTTTTGCATTAGGATGCGATTGATGCAATACTGAAGACATTTTTATTAGCCAGCTGAAGAGAACGTCAGGTTCCAGGTGTCCGGGATCACCCCCAGGAACGAACACATGATCAAGTCTTTTCAACTTTGAAAACACCTTGTGTCGCTCTTCAAGTTCTTTTTGAATGGAATCCGGATGTGTAAAGTCAGATCCAATATTTGGATACCACATCCATACATCCAGATCATAGGCATCACATATGGAAGATTGGGCAATGATCATTTCAGTTGCCGGGATTTGCATAAGGCTATTTGGCAAATCATCATCAGTTTCCGGTGGCATGATCTCGATGCTGTTTGCTCCAAAGATGGCCAGTTCCCGGATGTATTGGTCGAACTGTGCAATTGACCAGGCATCGTAGGAATTAGTTTTGGGACGATATCCTAGTTGATGGCCCCTGATCTGATACCGGGGTGTGGAGGATATCTTCATTTCATTTGGTATAAGTACCTCACCACTTCTCATTGTCATTTTTCGCAACAATTTCCCAACGCCGTACAATGCGCCTCTTTTATCATTTGCAATGATAATAACCTTATTCACATCTGATAATACTATTATCCGGTATCCTTCAGATCCAATTTCATCCAATTGATCTATTTCATTTTTCCAGGCTTCCGGCAGATTATTTCTATCATCCTCAAATGCAATTATTATTTGAGGTCGATCTTTTTTATTTAGTTTTTTGGATACCGGCCATAAGACACCACTTCGCTTTTGCACTTCTTCCTGCAGCACTTCAATCACCTTTTTCAATTCAGTTTTATGTTGTTTAGGTGTATAAATTG
>JAGHDB010000303.1 GCA_021160155.1 Bacteroidales bacterium
AAATAGTAGAGGCAGCTATTCAGGAAGATGTACAGGCAGTAGCCATTACCAGTTACCAGGGTGGGCACATTGAGTTTTATGAATACCTGCGTGACCGGTTGGATGAAAGCGGAGGAGCACATATCAGGATCTTCGGAGGTGGGGGAGGAGTAATTCTGCCTGAAGAGATTGACGAGTTGGAGAAATACGGCATTACTAAAATATATTCTCCGGATGACGGCAGGGTCATGGGATTGACCGGGATGGTGAGTCATCTGGTTAACGAGTCGGATTTTCCTATCGGTAATGAAGTTCCGGATTTGAAAGATATACGTGGCGGGGAATCACATGCTCTGGCGACTTTTATCTCAACAATTGAAAATTACCACGATCTGGCACTACCGGTACTGAAAACTTTTAATAGTGGCGTTTCGTGTAAAAAACCGCCGGTATTGGGTATAACCGGAACCGGCGGAGCAGGAAAATCTTCCCTGATTGATGAATTAGTGCGGCGTTTTAAACTGGTTCAACCTGAATTAAAACTTGCGGTTGTTACCGTTGATCCTACCCGGAGACGATCGGGCGGGGCACTGCTGGGTGACCGGATTCGCATGAATTCAATACACCAGCCGGGTATTTTTGTCCGTTCCATGGCTACGCGCCAGCCGCATGTGGCACTGCCGGCTTACATCACAGATATACTATGTCTGTTGGGATTCAGCGGATTTGACCTCATTATTTTGGAATCCTCGGGTATAGGGCAGTCGGATACTTCAATTACCGACTACTGTGACGTGGCACTTTATGTCATGACCCCTGAATATGGTGCTGCCACACAACTCGAAAAAATTGACATGCTCGATTTTTCGGATTTGGTAGCACTGAATAAATTTGATAAACCCGGGGCTTTGGATGCGCTTAAGGAGGTAAAAAAACAGTACCAGCAAAATCGTAATCTTTTTGATTCACCCCCGGAGCAAATGCCGGTTTTCGGTACAATAGCTTCACAGTTTAATGATCCGGGAGTTAATGAATTGTTTGAAGCACTGGTGGGTATTCTGACAAAGAAAGAGAATCGTAAATTTTCTTTCCCCGATCATCCTGTTGCGAGAAAAGAGAAGCTGACAATTATTCCTTCAAAACGAGTACGTTATCTGGCAGAAATTACCGAGACGGTTCAGCACTATAATAAATGGGCTAATGAGCAGGTTGAACGGACCGATCGGTGGTATGCTTTGCACGTGGCACTCAGGGAGATTAAAAAGAGTTCATCCGGTATTCCCTCCCTGATAGAGCCCTTACAGGCTGAAGTTGAGAAATGCAGGAGTGCTATTGACCCAGAGGTAGTAGCATGGGTTGAAAAGTGGCCTGAACAGAAAAAGGTTCTGGAGGCTCCAATATTTCGCTATAAGGTTCGTAACCGCACAATAGAGGTAGAAACACATACCGAATCTTTATCCCATTTAAAAATCCCAAAAGTTAGTTTGCCTTCTTACCGGTCATGGGGAGAACTCGTTCGTTGGATGTTATTTGAGAACCTGCCCGGCACCTTTCCCTTTGCAGCCGGGGTTTATCCTTTCAAACGGGAGTTTGAAGATCCTACGCGGATGTTTGCAGGCGAAGGTGGTCCTGAACGAACCAACCGGCGCTTTCATTACCTGTCGAAAAACCAACCGGCAAAAAGACTTTCAACAGCTTATGATTCAGCCACTTTATATGGTCGTAATCCCGACCGGCGCAAAGATATTTACGGTAAAATCGGTAACAGTGGTGTGTCGATCTGTACGCTGGATGATTCAAAGAGGCTTTATTCAGGCTTTGACCTTCTGGATCCTAAAACTTCGGTATCAATGACCATTAACGGTCCGGCACCCGTTATGGCTGCATTCTTTTTAAATACAGCCATTGACCAGGCTTGTGAGAAATATATCCGGTCAGAAGGATTGGTTGATAAAACCAGAGCCAAAATCGATGCTATTTTTAAACAGGCTGATGTTCCCAAGCCTGAATACCGTGCGAATCTTCCGGATGGACATGACGGGTTTGGATTGATGCTTCTGGGCGTGTCGGGCGAAGAGGTGCTGGATGCGGATATTTATTATAAAATCAAGGCGGAGACCCTCAGACAGGTCAGAGGTACTCTTCAGGCAGACATCCTTAAAGAAGACCAGGCTCAGAATACGTGTCTGTTTTCCACAGACTTTTCGTTAAAACTGATGGGGGATGTCCAGCAGTATTTTATAGAACACGGGGTAAGAAATTTTTACTCTGTATCAATTTCGGGATACCACATTGCCGAAGCAGGTGCCAACCCGATTTCACAACTGGCTTTTACCCTGGCCAACGGTTTTACCTATGTTGAATACTATCTCTCGAGAGGGATGAAGATCGATGATTTTGCTCCTAATCTATCGTTTTTCTTTTCAAACGGACTGGATCCTGAGTTTTCTGTAATAGGCAGGGTAGCCCGCCTCATCTGGGCGAAAGCGATAAAATATAAATATGGAGGTAACGATCGATCACAGAAATTGAAATATCACATTCAGACTTCAGGACGTTCACTGCATGCACAGGAGATCGGATTTAATGACATACGTACTACGCTACAGGCACTTTATGCGATCTATGATAATTGTAATTCCTTACATACCAATGCCTATGACGAGGCCATTACAACTCCAACAGAAGAATCGGTACGAAGGGCCATGGCCATTCAAATGATCATCAATCATGAGCTTGGATTAGCACAAAACCAGAATCCATTACAGGGTTCTTTTATTATTGAAGAGTTAACCAAATTAGTTGAAGAAGCAGTATTGCTTGAATTTGAACGAATTACTGAACGCGGAGGAGTACTGGGAGCCATGGAGCACAATTATCAACGTAATAAAATTCAGGAAGAGTCACTCTATTATGAGCAATTAAAGAACAGTGGAGAGTTGCCAATTATGGGGGTCAATACCTTTATTTCATCCGGGGGTTCTCCGCTGGTCAGGCCGGGTGAAGTGATCCGGGCGACAGAAGAAGAAAAAGAACACCAGTTGGCTTCGCTGGAGGCATTTCATAAAAGAAACCGGAAAGCAGCACCGGTCTGGCTTAAAAAGATCAAACAGGCAGCTTTAACCCAAACGAATGTTTTTGAGGTATTGATGCAGGCTGGAAAATACTGTTCGATGGGGCAAATCACCGAAGCTCTGTTTGAAGTTGGAGGACAATACCGAAGAAATATGTAGGATCAGTAATCTTTGGGCTCAATTTCTCCGATCAGCACATAATACCCGTTCAATGCGAGGGTTTCTACATCATCTTCACTTGCATAGGTGTGAATAGGTGCTATTTTTCGAATTCTCCAAAGTAGTTCATCCATAAAAATTTTACTGTGTGTGAGTCCGCCAGTCAGCAGGATTGCATCCACTTCTCCTCCCAGTACAGCGTACATTGAACCTGCTGTTTTGGCCACCTGATAAGCCATGGCCTTTAAATAAAAAACCGCTTTCTCATCTCCGTTTCGAGCCATATGATCGGCCGAATAGCCGTCATGTACTCCAAGATAAGCAAACAATCCTCCATCCATGGTAAGCATCCTGTATAATTCATTCTCGCTGTACTTGCCTGAATAGCAGAGCCGGATCAGATCCCCGAACGGTATCGATCCGGAACGTGACGGAGAAAACGGCCCGTCACCGTCAAGGCCCTGATTCGAATCGATAACCTTTCCCTTACGGTGTGCACCCCCGGTAATCCCATTACCCATCTGAGCTACAATAAGATTCAGATCGGAATATTTTTTCTGTATTGTTTTGGCATATTTTCTGGCCACCGATTTTTGCTCTAAAGCATGGATGATGGATTTACGTTTAAAAAGAGGGTGCCCGGAGACCCTGGCGATTTCGTCAAATTCATCAACCACTACAGGATCTGCAACATAGGCGGAGGAATTCGGAATTTGACGGGTCAGTTCATTAGCAATTAATCCCCCGAGGTTCAATACATCATTTCCGGATACCCCTTTTTTCAGATCCCCCACCATGGCAGGAGTGATCCGGTACACTCCTGCTGAAACAGGTTTGACCAAACCACCTCTTGAAATAATAATCCGGATATTTTGAACAGGCAGATCATTTCTTTTTAATTCTTCTAAAATTTGTTTTGAACGGTACAGGGTTTCATCCGGATACTTCTTAAAATCAAGATGTTCAGCTTCAGGATGCATCACCTTTTTTAAAAAAATCATTTGCCGGTTACGAAACAATCCGATATTGGTAAATGGCACTCTGGGGTGGATAGCCAGGATGAGCTGGTCTTGAAAAGTGCTTTTTGTATTCATCTTTATCAATTTATTCGCATGAAAGTAATCAGTTTTTGGCAATTTTACCGATGAAATGAAAAAATACAAATTTATAAAATGGTTTTATGTCATCCTTCTGTTGATTATTCCATGGAGGATGACCGCACAACAGGAGGTGATTCAACAAATTTTCAGGGAAGCTCTGACGGATTACACTGCTTATAACCACTTGCAATGGTTAACTGAACATACGGCGGGAAGAATTTGCGGTACTCCTGAGGCTGCTGCTGCAGTTGAATACACCTATCAATTGATGAAACAAATGGATCTTGATTCGGTTTGGTTGCAACCGGTACAGGTCAGGAGTTGGGATCGTGGTGAACCTGAAACCGGCCGGATCATTTCGCTGAATTCAGGAGTCATTGAAGTACCGGTAACTGCTTTGGGATGGTCGATCGGAACGGGGAATAACGGGATCACGGCTCATGTGGTTGAAGTACGTTCCAAGAAGGAACTGCAACGACTCAATCGTGATTCCGTGGCAGGGAAACTGGTTTTTTTCAATCAACCGATGGACCCGGCTGCGATTTCAACGTTTAGTGCATACGGAGGAGCGGTTTGGCAACGGACCAATGGACCGGTACTCGCCGCTAAACTCGGAGCTGCAGGTTGTTTAATCCGCTCACTGAGTATCGAGATTGATGATATCCCGCATACCGGAATTACACGGTATCAGGAAGGAGTGCCTAAAATACCTGCCGTAGCTGTTTCAACCCGGGCATCCAATATGTTGAGCCGGATGTTGAAAAGTGAACCCGGGCTCCGGTTTTATTTTCGTACTACCTGCAAAGAAGGGCCGGAAATGAACTCCTATAATGTCATAGGTGAAATCCGGGGGGCTGATCATAAGAATCAGTTTATCACAATTGGCGGACATCTGGACGCCTGGGATACCGGTCAGGGGGCGCAGGATGATGGCGGAGGATGTATGCAGGCCATTGAGGTGCTTCGCTTGTTTAAAAAACTGGGAATTACTCCCCGGCATACCATCCGGGCGGTTATGTTCATGGATGAAGAAGTAGCTCAACGTGGCGGTCAGATGTATGCGAAAACAGCTGACCATAAAAGTGAGGTTCATCTTGCCGCACTGGAGTCAGACCGGGGTGTTTTCAGGCCGATGGCGCTGGCTGTATCCGGGAATAAAAAACAGATGAATAATTTAAAAAAATGGGCACCTCTGTTCAAACCTTACCAGATCAGTCTGGTGCATGGTGGAGGAGGAACGGATGTGGGACCACTGAAAAAATATTATCCTGATCTGCTTCTAATGGGACTGATCCCGGATGATCAACGCTATTTCACACTTCATCATTCTGCTGCTGACAGGTTTGAAACGGTTAACCGGCGGGAAATGCAGCTGGGATCTGCCGCAATTGCTTCACTGGTTTACCTGTTTGATCAATATGGCCTGTAATTTGTTATACTATGAAACGTTAAATATCATGATGCAGAGACGAATTGTTATTTTATTCATGTTGCTGGTGACGGCCGGAACACTGAAATCACAGGTGTATTATAATCCGAATGTGGCTATTAAACCGATCCCGACACTTTCAGTGTATAAAGTGGTGATTACAGATTCAACTACTACCCTGGTGATCCGGATAAGGAACGAAAAACAACTTGCCCCATTTTTTATCCGAACTAAAAGATTGAAAATAAGAAAAGTAGGAGATCAATTCGGGGGTAAACTGCTCTCCTCGGAGAATGTTCCGTTTTATCCTTATAAACATGTTTTTACTACCCGGAATGAAATTTTTGAATTTACACTGGTTTTCCCGGCGCTGAAACCTCCCGTTAAATATTTCGATTTGATCGAAGATACACCTCAGAAAGAATTTTATATTCAGGGCATTATATTGGATCCTGACCTGAACCGGGCCATTACCAAAGGATTCCTGGATTTTCAGCGGGGTGATCGTGAAGGAGCACTAAAGGCTTTTATTGATGTGGCTAACATGGATCTTTATTTTGAATACGGATTGGCCTACTTTAACATTTTATATCTCCTGGCTGATATGAACCGTTGGGAGGAGGCAAAAGAGTGGTATAAGAAGTTTAAAAATCATTTTTTCTACGATCGTAAATTACTTGAGAATGAACTTTACAGATTAGGTGTGACACAAAAGATTCAGTCACATTGAAGCTGATTATGACAGTTTCCTGAAAACAGAAAATGAATTTATCCTAAATATAAAAACTTAAATGCAACAAAAGACAATACTGATTATTTTAGATGGTTGGGGATGTGGTGACAACCCTGATGTGGATGCGATTCAACAGGCTCAAACGCCGAATATTGACCGGTACAAAAGCATTTATCCCAATTCGAGATTGAGAACCAGCGGTGGGTTTGTGGGATTGCCTGACGGACAGATGGGGAATTCAGAAGTCGGTCATCTGAATATCGGTGCCGGAAGAATTGTTTACCAGGATCTGGTGCGGATAAACCGTGCTATTCAAGATCATTCGATTGAGAAAAACCCAATGCTTGTTGAGGCATTTACAGGGGCTAAAGAACATGACCGTCAAGTACATTTTATCGGCCTGGTGAGTGATGGTGGTGTGCATTCACTGAATACACACCTGTATCAACTTTGTGATATGACCGCATCGTACGGGTTGGAGCGTGTATTTATCCATGCTATTACCGACGGGCGGGATACCGATCCCAGGAGTGGGGCCGGCTTTATAGAGCAGTTACAGGCTCATTTGCAGCATTCAAACGGAAAGGTGGCGAGTGTAATAGGACGTTATTACTCAATGGACCGTGACAAACGGTGGGAACGGATCAGAGATGGATATGACCTTTATGTGCATGGGAAAGGTCAACATGCAACGGATCCTGTTAAAGCAATTGAGGAGAGCTATGCCGGGGGAATTACGGATGAATTTATCCGTCCGGTTGTACTGGTCGATGATCAGGATGAACCTTTAACCACAATCCGGGAAAATGATGTGGTTATCTGTTTCAATTTCAGAACTGACCGGCTCAGGCAGCTAACCCAGGTGTTGACGCAGCAGGATATGCCTGAATGGGGAATGAAGACAATTCCCCTTCAGTATTATACTATGGCCCGGTATGACGATAATTTTAAAGGGATCAAGGTTATTTTTGATAAAAAACATCTTGAAGATACACTGGGAGAACTGGTGGCCCGGTCGGGGAAAAAACAAATCCGGATTGCTGAAACCGAAAAATATGCTCATGTGACCTTTTTCTTCTCCGGGGGGCGTGAAGAACCTTTCCATCATGAGAAACGGATCCTGATCCCATCTCCCAAAGTAGCTACTTATGATTTGCAACCTGAAATGAGTGCATATAAAGTGAAAGATGCAATTGTAAAAGAGTTGAATCAGAGAGAGGCCGACTTTATCTGCCTGAATTTTGCTAATGGAGATATGGTAGGTCATACCGGTATCTGGCCGGCCATAATTAAAGCGGTAGAAGCAGTGGATTATTGTGTGGGAGAGGTGGTTGAAGCAGCCCGGGCTAACGGCTATGCTGTACTTATCATTGCAGATCACGGGAATGCAGATTATGCAATAAATCCTGACGGATCACCCAATACCGCTCATTCGTTAAATCCGGTTCCCTGTATCCTGGTGAGTGATTATAAAGGGGAAATAAGAGACGGAATACTGGCAGATGTAGCTCCTACCATTCTTAAAATAATGGGCATGCAACAACCGTCAGCTATGACAGGTAAGGCATTAATAGATTGAATCATAGATGCTTGAGATCGGAAAAACATTGGTTAGCCTGCAATTAATCAACAGTTTTTTTTGCTGTGACCTGGCAGCCTGTAAAGGGGCCTGTTGTGTGGAAGGGGATAGTGGTGCCCCTCTGTCTGACGAAGAAATCAGTATGTTAAAAGAGGATTTTGATAAGATACAACCTTTTATGACTGAGGCAGGTGTTCAGGCAGTTAAAGATCAGGGTGTCTTTGTGGTTGATAACGATTACGACCGGGTGACACCTTTGATCGGGGGCAGGGAGTGTGCTTTCGCGGTTTTTGACCATGGGATTGCTTCCTGTGCCATTGAGAAAGCTTTTGAGGCTAAAGCAACTGCTCTGCGTAAACCGGTAAGTTGTCATCTTTATCCGGTACGAATCCGGTCTTACCAGCAATATGATGCGGTTAACTATGATGAATGGCATCTCTGCCAGCCGGCACGACAGAAAGGAATGGAAATGGGAATGCCCGTGTACCGGTTTGTCAGGGAAGCACTTATTAGAAAATATGGATCTGAATGGTATGAACAACTTGATTATGCAGCACAACATCTTGAGATCACCAGGTGATTCTTTGAGCTACGGTAGAATTATCACTATCTTCACTTCCTCAATCCTAAAAGAGCAGTTATGAAAAAACTATGGATACTTCTGCTGCCCTTGTCTTTTCTGTCAAGTCACATTACAGCCCAGGAAGTAACCGATTCGTCTGTAGTGGTACTCAAGGAAGGCAGATTTATTTATCAGGGAAGAATCTATAAAGAAAATGCCTCTTATGTAACCCTCGGATATGGTGCGGGCTGGAATCTGGGCAAAAACACCATTGAGCAAAACATGATCCTCTCTTATCACCATTTTATTAAAGGGTTAGGCCTTTTCGGCGGTTATCATTCGTCATCTGACAATAAGATCTGGTGGCGATCCTACCAAAAATTAAATGACGTGTTTATCGGTGCAGGGAAACGGTGGGAAAACACAAAATTTAATGCAGCGATTTTTGCCGGTCCGGCACTCTCATACGGCTCTTATAAGACCTGGAACCCGGAAAAGGAAAAAGAGTGGGCTTACGGGTTTCTCGAACCGGGTTTGTTTATTGAAGCCCAACTGACTTACCAGATTCTTTATGATGTAGGGATTGGTCTGACATGTTACAGCAGCCTGAATCGCTATTACAAGGTGGCAGGTGCTGAAATTCACCTGTTTTTTTCCACCGCATATGTACGTAATTTTGAAAAGCAAATATAAAATCATACCCAAATGAATGTTAAAGAATATCTGGATCAGAATCGTGACCGTTTTTTAAATGAATTGTTTGGTTTGATCCGTATCCCTTCTATCAGTAGTCTTGAACAGCACAAGCCGGATATGAAAAGGGCTGCAAATTACTGGAAACAAATTCTGCTGGACGGAGGTGCTGACCGGGCTGAAGTATTTGAAACCGAAGGTAACCCGGTAACTTTCGGTGAAAAGATCATCGATGATAAACTGCCTACCATATTGGTTTACGGACACATGGATGTGATGCCCGTTGATCCGGTTGACCTTTGGCGAACAGATCCTTTTGAGCCGGTAATAATAAACGGGTTGATATATGCAAGAGGAGCCGACGACGACAAGGGGCAATCTATGATGCATGCAAAAGCTTTTGAATACCTGGTTTCAACCGGACAGCTGCCGTGCAATGTGAAATTTATGATCGAAGGAGAAGAGGAAATAGGCTCCCCTAACCTGGGTAAATTTTGTGAAATGCACCGTGAGATGCTTAAAGCGGATGTAATACTGGTTTCAGACACCTCAATGATCGCTCAGGATATTCCCAGTATTACCACAGGGCTCAGAGGCTTGACCTATCTCGAGGTAGAAGTTGCCGGTCCGAACCGCGATCTGCACTCAGGCCTTTTTGGAGGGGCAGTGGCTAATCCGGTCAACATACTGACGAAGATTCTGGCTTCATTTCACGATGAACGAAACCATATTACCATACCTGGTTTTTATGATGATGTGATTGAGGTGGATGCGGATGAACGTGCTGCTCTGGCCCGGGCTCCTTTTGATCTGGAGGAATATAAATCAGCACTCGGACTAAAAGAGTTGTGGGGTGAGGAGGGATATTCCACGATGGAGCGAACGGGAATAAGGCCCTCATTTGATGTGTGCGGGATCTGGGGAGGATATACTGGCGAGGGGGCTAAAACGGTTTTACCCTCAAAAGCCTATGCCAAAATCAGTTGTCGTCTGGTGCCCAACCAGGATCATCATAAAATTGCAGAAATGGTTGAGAAATACCTGCAGTCCGTAGCGCCACCCCAGGTGACACTGCATGTTAAAACACTGCATGGCGGACCGGCATATGTGTCACCCTTGACCATGCCGGCTTATAAGGCTGCAGAAAAAGCATACGAAGATACCTTCGGAAAGAAACCGGTGCCGGTTCGAAGCGGAGGAAGCATCCCGATTATTGCTACTTTTGAAGAGGTGCTTGGGATTAAATCCATTCTGATGGGATTCGGACTTGAATCCGATGCGATTCATTCACCAAATGAGAACTATCCGGTTTGGAATTTCTTTAAAGGGATTGAAACGATTATTCGGTTCTACCACCATTTTGTTGAAGAAGTTACACGGTAATCCTCCCGGTTTGAACAGATCAAAAAACTCCGTGACTCACGGAGTTTTTTTTATTACATTGAAAAATCAGGGGGGGGTGTTTGAAAATTGTTTAAAAAATTCAACATCTGAACAGAAAAACAAGGGGGTAGATGAGATAATAGTATACTTTTGTAATAAAATCATTCATTTAACAATCAAAAGCTAATATTATGTCATCTATTCGCGTAGCGGCCATGCAGGAACTATTTACGAGAAGACCGATTGTTGTAAATCCCCCTTCTGAGAAAGTGTCTGATTATTTTGGTACGGACACATTCGGACTTGAAACGATGAAAAGATACCTGCCTAGCGGGGCTTTTGAGAATGTAAAGAAAGCTATTGATACATGGGGCCATATTGATCGAAAAGATGCGGATGCAGTGGCCTCTGCTATGAAGGCCTGGGCCATGGAGCGGGGAGCTACTCATTATACTCATTGGTTTCATCCCCTGAACGGATCTACAGCTGAGAAGCACGATGCTTTTTTTGAACCTACCAAGGATGGTAAAGTATTCGAACATTTCAGCGGGAAAGAGTTGATACAGCAGGAACCTGATGCTTCTTCACTACCCAGCGGAGGGATTCGCAATACTTTTGAAGCCCGGGGTTATACAGCCTGGGATCCGTCTTCAACTGCTTTTATTGTAGATCGCACCCTGTGTATTCCGACAGTTTTTGTCTCTTATACCGGTGATGCGTTAGACTATAAAGCACCGTTATTAAAATCACTTTTTGCTCTAGACCAGGCTGCCGTAGAGGTATGTCACTATTTTAACCGGAATGTTAATAAAGTAATCTCTACGCTTGGATGGGAGCAGGAGTATTTTTTAGTGGATGAGGCACTTTATTATGCTCGGCCTGATTTGGTTTTAACCGATCGCACGCTGATGGGTCATGCCTCGGCCAAGGATCAGCAGTTGGCCGATCACTATTTCGGATCCATTCCCGAAAGGGTGTCGGCTTTTATGAAAGATTTGGAGTATGATTGTTATCGTTTGGGGATACCCATCAGAACACGACATAATGAAGTGGCCCCCAATCAATATGAATGTGCTCCGGTCTTTGAGGAGGCTAATCAGGCTGTAGATCATAACCAGTTATTAATGGATGTGATGAAGCGGGTTGCCCGAAAGCATCATTTCAGGGCACTGTTGCATGAAAAACCCTATAAAGGCATCAATGGTTCGGGAAAACATAACAACTGGTCTATGCTGACTAATACAGGGACCAATCTTTTGGCTCCCGGAACTACACCCAAAACAAATTTACAGTTTCTTACTTTTTTGATCAATACCATCAAAGCAGTGCATGATCATGCCGATTTGCTGAGAGCCAGTGTAATATCGGCAGGCAATGAGTACCGGTTGGGCGGAAATGAAGCTCCGCCGGCAATTATTTCGGTTTTTGTAGGGAAACATCTGACCAAAGTTTTACATGATCTGGAAAGGAAAATACCCACAAAAAGAATGACGCCGAATGAAAAAACTGAGCTGAAACTGGATATCGGTAAAATTCCGGAGATATTGATGGATAATACGGATCGAAATCGAACCAGTCCGTTTGCTTTTACCGGAAACCGTTTTGAATTCAGGGCTGTGGGTTCTTCGATGAATTGTGCTGCTCCAATGACTGTTTTGAATGTTGCAGTTGCTAATCAACTGGCAGAATTTAAAACGGATGTCGATGCGTTGATAGAGAATGGTATGAGAAAGGATGAAGCGATTTTCCGCACGCTAAGGGATTATATTATCCATTCTAAAAAAATTCTCTTTGAAGGAAACGGATACTCTGAAGAATGGAAGCAGGAAGCTTCCAGAAGAGGGCTGACGAATATTTCGGAAGCAACCGAAGCTCTAAAAGCCTATTTAACACCCTCCTCGGTGGATCTGTTGACTAAATATCATATTTTATCTGAAAAAGAGCTGCATGCAAGATATGAAATCCGGCTTGAAAACTATACAAAGAAGATACAGATTGAAGCCCGGGTATTAGGTGATTTGGCTGTAAATCATATTATCCCAACGGTAATTAAATATCAGAACTGCTTGATTGATAATGTGAAAGGTTTAAGGGAGGTGTTGCCAACCAGTGAGTTTGGGGATGCTGCAGGGTACCAGTTGAATTCTATTAAAAAGATTTCAAAACATAAATCATTGATTCTCGAAATGGTGGATGAAATGATCAATGCCCGAAAAGTAGCAAACAAGATTGAGGATATCAGAAAACGGGCAGAATATTACTCACAAAATGTGAAGCCTTTTCTGGATGAGATCAGACGGCATATTGATAAACTTGAATTAATAGTGGATGATGAATTGTGGCCGCTTCCTAAATACCGTGAATTGATTTTTACACGATAATGCAGGAGCTCCAGGCTATTCGTCCGGCTTATACGATAGGAAGGTCGTAATCCGTTCTTTTTAAAGTGAGGTAAATTATACCTAATTTTACACGCATTCAGACGAAAGGGGGATCGGATATGAAATGGTTACAATACATTGCAGGAGTTTTTATCTTTCTGGTGATAACCGGGCCGCTTGCAGCGCAGAAACGTAATTTGGTGGCAAAAGCTGAAAAGGTGTACTCCATTGGTGAATATTATAAAGCCATAGAGAAGTTTAAAAAAGCCTATTCCAAAGAGAAAGACAAAGTCAAAAAAACGGAGATTACTTTTAAAATAGCCCAGTGTTATCGGTTAACCAATGATACGAGGAGGGCTGCATCATACTATTCAAGAGTCATTCGAAGAAAATACCCCGAGCCAAAGGTGTATTATTATTATGCCGAGATGCTTAAAATCAACGGGAAATTCAAAGAGGCCAAAGCTGCTTATGAGGAGTATCTTAAAAATGAACCTGCAGATTCAGTGGCTTTACGTGCGTACCAGATGGTTGATTCTATTCAGATCTGGATGAAATATCCAACCCGTTATCAGATCACAGAAATAAAAGATATTAATACCCGGGATGATGATTTTAGTCCGGCTTATGCTTCTGATGATTATCGCGAACTTTATTTTACCTCTTCTCGTGAAGGTGCGACCGGTAATAAAATGCACGGTGCGACCGGTCAGAGTTTTACTGATATTTTCTCTACCCGCTTGGATAACAAACAAAAATGGTCTGAGCCTGTCCCGCTGGAGAAAACAATTAATACCCTTTATGACGACGGAGCTCCCTGGATTTCTCCAGACAGAAACACCCTTTATTTTACCCGGTGCCGTTATGATAAAAATGAAGAGTTGGGTTGCCAGATTTTAGTTTCCAAGAAATCAAGCGGTAAATGGGCTGAGCCTACTATACTGCCTATTGCAAAAGATTCTGTTGTAGTGGCTCATCCAAGTTTAACCGATGATGAACTGACCCTCGTTTTTGTCAGTGACATGTTGGGTGGTTACGGGGGGAAAGACCTTTGGAAAGTAACCAGGGAAAGCACTTCTGCCGCTTGGGGAGAGCCTGAAAATATGGGGCCTGAAATTAATACTCCCAGGGATGAGATGTTTCCGTTTGTCAGAAGTGATACCCTGTTGTATTTTTCTTCTAACGGCCATCCGGGAATGGGTGGGCTGGATATCTTTAAAGCACATCAGGAAGAGGGGGGGGAGTGGGTGATTGAGAATATGAAATGCCCCATTAATAGTACCGGGGATGATTTCGGAATCCTGTTTCAACCCAACCAGGAACGTGGCTATTTTAGTTCTAACCGCAAAAATCTGACCAGGGGAGGAGATGATATTTTTGCTTTTATGCTTCCTGAAAAACGTTTTGCCATGAAAGGGGTGGTGATTAATGAAAAAACCGGCTTGCCGCTTGATAAGGCCGAAGTGAGGCTCATAGGTAGTGATGGTACCAGTTTGGCATATACAACCGATTCAACCGGTATTTTTTCATTCAGATTGAAAGAGGAGACTGATTACATTGCCGTTTCATTCAAACCCGGATTCCTCAATGGAAAGATCAGAGAAACTACAATGGGGATGGAAGACAGTAAGGATTTTGATGTAAAACTGGTTTTAACTCCCATTGAGAAACCAATTGAATTACCCAATATTCTGTATGATCTGGCTAAATGGAGCCTGCGGCCTGAATCAATGGTTGCGCTTGATGGCTTGGTAGAGACTTTAGAGGATAATCCCAACATTACGATCGAATTGATGTCTCATACCGATATCCGTCCTTTCAAAACCATGAGCAATCTTGAATTATCACAAAAAAGAGCCCAATCCGTAGTGGATTACTTGATTGGTAAAGGTATAGCTGCTGACCGTCTGAAAGCACGCGGGTATGGACCTGATGTACCGCGTGTGGTAGATGAAAAGATCGCCGCCCAATATGATTTCCTGCATCCGGGAGATACGCTGAATAAAGCGTTCATCGAAAGCCTTAAAGATAAAGATCTTCAGGAGATTGCGCATCAATTGAACCGGAGAACGCAGTTTAAAGTGTTGTCAACCGATTATGTGCCCAAGGAGATGCGTGAAAAACCGTTTGATGTACAGCAGCAATTAATTAATAAGGGGATGGAAGAGCTGAATAAGGATGCTAAAACACGGAAAATCATGGAAGCCAAAAGGAAAAAAGCTGCTGAGATCATCAAAAAAGCAGGAGGTGGTAAATGAGTCAGGATGACCGTTACACACAAAGAGGGGTGTCGGCATCAAAAGAGGAAGTTCACCAGGCTGTCAGTCAGCTTGACCAAGGGCTTTTCCCGAAAGCGTTTTGTAAAATACTGCCTGATGTGATCTCAGGTAATCCGGATTATTGCAATATCATGCATGCCGACGGAGCAGGTACGAAATCTTCTCTCGCGTATATTTATTGGAAAGAAACAGGAGATTTGTCGGTTTGGAAAGGCATCGCACAGGATGCACTGGTTATGAATACCGACGATCTTCTCTGTGTGGGAGCTGATGATCATTTACTGGTCAGTTCAACTATAGGACGCAATAAAAACAGGATCCCCGGTGAAGTCATTAAAACTATTATTGAAGGGACTCAGGAGTTTATAGATATCATACAGACTTATGGGATTGATATCCGGTTTGCCGGGGGTGAAACGGCGGATGTCGGGGATTTGGTCAGAACAATCATTGTGGACAGTACGATTACTGCGAGAATGAGACGCGATCAGGTGATTTCAAATGACAGGATCCAACCCGGAGATGTTATTGTTGGACTCTCTTCAACCGGACAAACAACATATGAGTCTGAAATCAATTCAGGAATGGGAAGTAATGGGCTTACCTCTGCCCGGCATGACCTTTTCATGAATCAATTGGCTGTTAGTTATCCTGAATCTTTTGATCCCGAAGTGAACCGCTCCCTGATCTACTCTGGATTTTTTTCTCTTACCGACCGGGTGAATGAATTGGGAATGGATGCCGGAAGAATGGTTCTTTCACCAACCCGGACCTATCTCCCTGTGGTCAGAGAAATTCTTCATGAACTTCGCGACCAGATCCATGGTATGGTGCATTGTTCAGGTGGCGGACAAACAAAAATCCTGCATTTTATCGACCAATTGCATGTGATAAAAGATCATCTTTTTCCGATACCTGTGCTGTTCTCTTTAATACGGGAACAATCTGATACCCCCTGGCACGAGATGTACCGCGTATTTAATATGGGACACCGGTTTGAAATTTACCTGCCTGAAGCGGTGGCCCAAACGGTTATTGAGATTGCTCATTGTTTTAATCTGGATGCTCAAATTGTGGGTTATTGTGCGCAATCAAACCACAAGCAGCTTACTATCCGTACCCCGTATGGGGAGTTTAACTATTAATTTATTTTATTTGATTTAATTTTTACCGGCTTATGTTGCTTGAGAAACTTGAAGGTGTGGTAGCGCGTTTTGAAGAGGTTTCACGTCAAATCGCTGATCCGGATGTGATTTCCGATATGAAAAGGTATGTGCAATTGAATAAAGAGTATAAAGAGCTGGAGAAAGTAGTCAAAGCATATCATGAATATAAAAA
>JAGHDB010000142.1 GCA_021160155.1 Bacteroidales bacterium
CTTACTGTTATTATTACCGGCATCTGTATCGGGAGCTTACCTGAAGAACCAACCGGTTGACTTAACCCAACCTGACGGAACTGTTATTCATTGTTTTGCTACCGGTGATGAATACTACCATTGGGTTCACGACGCCCGTAATTATACCATAATAACAGATCCGCAAACAGGGTATTATGTCTATGCCAATTTAGTGAATGGTGAATTGGTTCCCACGCTTTTGGTAGCAGGACGCGATGATCCGGCAGCCGGAGGATTAAAACCGGGGTTAAACCTCCCTACTGCCACTATTTTACCCAGATACCGGACGAAATTCCATACTCCGGCACTTAAAAGCACTACCTCTACCGAGAATACGGGCACACTGAATAATATTGTCATATTCGTCCGATTCAGTGACCAGACTGAATATACCCAGCAAACTGCTTATTATGACCAGGCTTTCAATCAATCCGGAACAGTTTCGCTGTATCAATATTATCAGGAAGTCAGTCAAAACAGGTTGAACATTACTACACGTTTTTATCCTGTACCCGGTAGTACAGTGCTCTCATACCAGGATGCGCAACCCCGTAATTATTACCGGCCTTATAATGCAGCGACCAACACTATTGGCTATCACACCGATAATGAAAGTACGGAAAGAGAGATGACACTCCTGAAAAATGCCGTAGAATCAGTGAATGCGGTGATTGATGCTGCCGGGTTTGATTATGATTTTAACACGGACGGTAAAGTTGACAATATTACATTTATTATTCAGGGCAATACAGACGGATGGAGTGACCTTCTCTGGCCTCATAAATGGTCACTTTACTACTATTCGGTCTACATCGGAAACCTGAGAGTATATGATTACAATTTCCAGCTTTCAAATGCTTTTGGAGTCAGTGTGTTGTGTCATGAAATGTTTCATACACTCGGAGCACCTGACTTATATCACTATAGCAATGACAGTTTTACTCCGGTTGGACCATGGGATTTGATGGCCAACAACCGGACTCCTCCCCAGCATATGGGAGCTTACATGAAAAAAAATATGGGGGATGGTTTAATCAGCTCACTCCCATTACTACTGACGGAACATACACCCTCGAGCCGCTGTCAACCAATCCTTATGCTGCCTATAAGATATCCTCTCCCAATAGCAATAGTGAGTTTTTTGTCGTAGAATACCGGAAGCAAGCCGGACTTTTTGAGTCGTCACTTCCCTCATCGGGTCTGTTGATCTATCGCATTAACGAATCAATTGGCGGTAATGCCAACGGTCCGCCTGATGAGGTATATATCTATCGTCCCGGCGGTACAACCTCCTCCAACGGCAATGTATGGAATGCCACTTTTTCTTCAGGCTCAGGCAGGACCTCTTTCGGAGTCTCGACTGACCCCTCCTGCTTTCTAAGTGATGGCTCCCCGGGCGGTATTCAGATCACTAATGTATCATCAACCGGCACTACTATATCCTTTAACCTGTCGTTTAATAATGCATCCGCATTCAACCCACCCCGTAATCTTACTGCTCAGGTTAACCTGAACAATGTATCTCTTCAATGGGATACGCCTGAAAACGGTACACCAACCCTGAGCGGATATCATCTTTACCGGGATGGTACACTGATACATACCATATCCAATCCGGCCACACTTACCTATAATGACAATAATCTCTCACCCGGAAGTTACACCTATCATGCTACTGCTTATTATATATCACCTACCGGAGAGTCGGATCCCTCTAATCAGGCAACAGTGTTCATCCAGACACTATTACCCGATCTGGTCATTACCTCTTCCTCCATTCAACCCAATATAGTTCTGGCCGGGGAAACCGTCTCCTGGAGTATGATTTGTAAAAATACCGGAACAGCGGTTACCGGCTCTTTTGACAACCGTGTATATCTTTCAAAAGATCAAAACCGGGATGCAGGAGATCTGCTTCTCGGATCAGTAAACTACAGCAATCTGGCTGTCAACGCAACTCAGACATGGAACGGGCAGGCATTGGTTCCTACCGGCAGTGACGAAGGAAGTTGGTATATACTGATGTGCACCGATGGCAACTCCGAGGTAGTGGAATCTGATGAAGGCAATAATAATCAGACACACCCAATAACCATAAAAGAGAGTTATCCTGATCTGAATGTATTCGATATTTCAATCCCTAAGCAAAATATACAGGATGGGAAACCGGTTGAGTTTCATTTTAATATTTCTAACATTGGCACGTTATCTGCCGGATATTTTGAAGTATTTGTCTATCTGTCGGATGATGTTTTACCGGATGCTTCTGATTATGTACTGGCTTCTGTGGGTGTTAACGGATTGAATCCGTCAGGACATTTATCTTTTGAGTATAATCCGGTAATTCCCAAAGGCACAACAGCAGGTGATTATTATCTTATTATTGTGGCTGACACCGGTGAGGTTACCGGAGATAAAAATACGGATAACAATAAGGCTTTCAGAATGTTCACTGTTTTTCAACTTCCTGATCTGACCGTATCGGCAACCCTGGATCAAGACGAATACCGGCCCGGTTCAACCGTACATCTTCAATGGAATACAGAAAATCTGGATTCCGGTCCAGCGGATCACTACATGCTCCTGGTTCTTCTCTCACCTACTCTGGATAATACATTTGATGATGTAGCCCTTTATTTTGAAAACGGACCGCTTATTTACGGAGGTGGATCAGTAACACTGGATCTCCCGGTCACATTGGATCAGGATCAACCTCCGGGAACCTATTATCTCATGATTGTTGCAGATCCGGACAACACATTACCAGAAAGTTCCGAATCAAATAATTCGGTAACCAAATCATTTAATGTCATGGACATCAGTTCATCCGGTCATTTTAATCCGGAGAATACCATTCTGTTATACCCTAATCCGGTCAGGCGGATTCTTCATATACAAACCGGCGACCTTTTCAAACAGGGATCTTATACAGTACAGATTTTCAACCGTGAAGGGTTAAAACATTATAAAAAGGTATTACATAAGGCCCCGGAAAGTATCCTTTCCGTTCCTGTTGACTTTTTAATACCGGGAAGTTACTATCTTGTGATACAACAAGGAACAGTAACCAGAACTATGCCGTTCATTAAACTGAAATAGGTAATTTATGAGCAAAAAGCAATTCAAAGCATACCGGGTTTATGAAAATTCAGATGGTACTTTTACGGGAAAAATTGAAATCCGTAATGAGAATGAACTTCCGGCCGGTGACTTATTAATACAGGTTCATTA
>JAGHDB010000011.1 GCA_021160155.1 Bacteroidales bacterium
CGATTATATCCTATGGAGAATTTGCGCTGGATCGATGAAGTGGATCCCTGTTGTGTTGTAACAACCAGGCGGGCAGCTTCTTCAAAGAGATCATCGGTCTTATCCATGGCCAGGTTTGCAGGTTCATCACTGGTATCAACTTTAGGTTCAGGAAGTTCCCAAACCTGCGGATATCCGGTTTGGTTGCTGATAAACTGGGTGACTGTTTCAACTTCCTGTGTGTCGATAAAGGCGCATTGAACTCTTACAAGATTTCCGTCCATAGAAACCAACATATCCCCTCTGCCAACCAGGTGGTTGGCCCCGGGACTATCCAGGATGGTTCTGGAGTCAACCATGGACGGAACTCTGAATGCAATTCTGGCCGGAAAGTTTGCTTTAATGGTACCGGTGATGATATTGGTAGAGGGCCGCTGTGTGGCAATCAGCATATGAATGCCTACGGCACGGGCTAACTGCGCAATTCTTGTTAAAGGCAGTTCGATCTCTTTGCCTGAGGTCATAATCAGGTCGGCAAATTCATCGATTACCAGGATCAGGTAAGGAAGAAACCGGTGGCCGTTGGCCGGATTGAGCCTCCTTTTAACAAATTTGTCATTGTATTCTTTGATGTTTCTTACTCCGGCACGTTTCAGCAGGTTATACCGTCTATCCATCTCCGTACTCAGTGAATGTAACACCTGGATCACATGTTGGTTGTCTGTGATAATCGGGTCGTCATAATCGGGAAGTTTTGCCAGGTAATGTTTTTCGATTTTGGTATACAGGGGGAGTTCAACTTTCTTCGGGTCAATCATCACAAACTTTATATGTGCCGGGTGTCTCGTCAAGAGTAGTGAAGTGATGATGGCATTGATACCGACAGATTTACCCTGACCGGTAGCTCCGGCAACCAGCAGGTGAGGCAAACGGGCCAGATCAAAAGTATAGGTCTCGTTGGAGATGGTTTTCCCCAGTGCTACAGGGAGTTCGTAATGATTCTCCTGGAAACGCTTTGAAGAAAGTACGGTTGACATGGAAACGATCTCAGGTTTGCGGTTGGGTACCTCTATCCCGATTGTTCCCCGGCCCGGGATGGGAGCAATAATACGAATTCCTAAAGCAGAAAGACTCAGGGCAATGTCGTCTTCGAGATTTTTTATTTTGGAAATCCGCACACCGGGCGCTGGAATTATTTCATACAGGGTGATGGTCGGACCTATCGTAGCTTTTATTTTTTCTATCCGGATATTGTAATTAGCCAGCGTTTCCACGATCCGGTTTTTATTTCCGATCAATTCTTCATCACTGACTTTAGGATGTCCTTTGGTGTGATCTTTCAGCAGGCTGATTCCCGGAAACCGGTAATTGCTTAAATCACGTGTGGGATCATAATCTTTAAAAACGGGTGCGGCGGGAGTGTTTGATGCGTCTCCTTTTGTATCCTCTTTGGCATGCGTAACAGTCATCTGTGGTCCCTGGGAAGGGCCAACGGCTACCTCTTCTGAAGATTCTTTTTGATCAGGATCAAATTCAACGGTCACCTGGTCTGTTTCATCAATCTGTTTTGAAAAGCTGTTGTCAGGTGCAGGGGGCTCTGCCTGTTCGTTTTCATCGAAAAATTCTGATACTGAAGTGCGATCACGTTTGGTACGGATCTTTTCAGGAGTTATTCTGAAAAGAAATACCAGGTAAATAAGGCCGGTAACCAAAATCAATATCACCATACCGGCATTACCCAGCAAAGCAGACAACCATTCTGAAAGGAACAGCCCGTGTCCGCCACCCCAAAGAAACAAACCGGAATGAAAGGTATATCCGAGCGTGATAGAACACCAAATGACTCCGAAAAGGACATATTTGGTTGTTCTCAATAAAGGA
The DNA here is from genome assembly GCA_021160155.1 of Bacteroidales bacterium. Lineage (GTDB taxonomy): Bacteria > Bacteroidota > Bacteroidia > Bacteroidales > UBA12481 > JAGHDB01. The sequence goes on from JAGHDB010000011.1 coordinate 1,861, forward strand.
ACGGTTCGTATGCTCATCAGTGCCAATCCATATATAGCAACCAGAAATGCCAGTAATAAGGATGTTGCCCCAAACCATCTGTATATAAAAAGGTTTGAAATAAGTGCACCTGCCTTGCCGGCCCAATTATCAACCTGAATATCGGGATTGGCCATTGCTTTAGACCAACTAATATCCAGAAAACCCTGGACGCTCTGCCAGGTAAAAAAGTAAGATATAAATGAAAGCGTAAAAAAGAATGCAATAAAAACGAGAAGGAGCCCGAATACCAACTTAAGACGGGGATCCCACACTTTATGTTTTTTTACCGGGGCTCTTTTCTTTTTTAACCTGACAGTTTTCGCGGACATAAAAATTACTTTGTCGGTAACATCACCTTAGAGGATCAAAAATAGGAAAAAATCAGACTAAAAAATTTGATAGCTTTGTGGTTTAATACCAAAAGCAATGAGGAAGAAGCTTGCTGTTGTAGCATTAGGGGGTAATGCATTACTTCGTGGTGACCAGGCGGGTACGATTGAGGAGCAGGAAAAAAACACCACCGATACCCTTGAGAACCTGGTTTTTCTTATAAATGAGGGCTATCAACTGGTTATTTCTCATGGGAACGGTCCCCAGGTAGGTAACATCTTAATGCGAAATGATGCCGGTGAACAGGTTTATGGTATTCCACAGATGCCGCTGGATATTTGTGTGGCTGACAGCCAGGGAGGCATCGGTTATATGATTGAACGGATGCTGCGTAACGTTCTTAAGAAGCATCATATTGAAAAGGAAGTGGTTACACTGGTGACGGATGTGGTGGTGGATCAAGATGATCCTGCTTTTAATAACCCGACGAAACGGGTCGGGAAAATCTGCTCGCGTGATGAGGCTGAGAAACTGTCAAGGGAAAAGGGCTGGACTTTCAAAGAGGAGATTAAAGTTGAAGGAGGCTGGCGAAGAGTAGTCCCTTCACCCCGTCCGGTAAAAATCATTAATGAGAAAGTGATTGAATCACTGGCCCGGCAGGATGTGATAACCATAGCAGTGGGTGGGGGAGGTATTCCGGTTTACATGAACAGTGAAGGAATTATCCAGGCTGCAGAGGCGGTGATAGATAAGGATCTGGCCAGTAGTCTTTTGGCGGCACGCATAAAAGCAGATGAATTTTATATTCTTACCGATGTACCTTTTGTGTATCGTAATTTCAAACAACCGGATGAAGAGGTGTTGGAATTTCTGGATTACCGGGATACCGTTAAACTGCTTGAGTCGGGCGCTTTTGGAGAGGGTACTATGGCACCTAAGATCCGGGCCTGCCTGCGGTTTATTGAAGAAGGCGGTCAAAAAGCGGTGATTACCGAAGCATTTAAACTCCAGGATAAAGCCTTTGGAACCAAGATTACTATGGAGTATGATCCGGGGGATGAGGGTAAAAGGGTAAAGGTAAAAGGCTAAAGAACTAAAGACTAAAAGTTTATTGTTATGTCGTACAACTTGAAGAACCGAAATTTTGTTAAGCTGCTTGATTTTACTCCACGTGAAATCAATTATTTTCTGAACCTTTCTATGGATTTGAAAGCTGCTAAATACGGGGGATATGAGCAGCCCAGGTTAACAGGTAAAAATATTGCCCTGATTTTTGAGAAAGCTTCTACGCGTACCCGTTGCGCGTTTGAGGTGGCTGCTTTTGATCAGGGGGCACGGGTGACCTATTTAGGTCCGACCGGTTCGCAGATCGGGAAAAAAGAGTCAATGAAAGACACTGCCCGGGTATTGGGTAGATTATATGATGGTATCGAATACCGGGGATTTGCCCAACAGACCGTTGAAACACTGGCTGAATTCAGCGGCGTTCCGGTGTGGAACGGACTGACGAATGAATTTCACCCTACCCAGGTTTTGGCTGATTTCATGACCATGCTTGAATACACTGAGAAACCGATGAGTGAGGTGTCTTTTTGTTATCTCGGGGATGCACGAAATAATATGGGAAATTCACTTCTGGTAGGAGCTGCCAAAATGGGAATGGATTTCAGAGTGGCAGCACCGGAAAGCCTTTTCCCGGAGGATGAACTGGTTAGGGAATGTAAGAAAATTGCCAATGAAACAGGTGCCGGACTATTATTTACTGAAGATGTGAAAGAGGCTGTAAAAGGATGTGACTTCCTGTATACCGATGTCTGGGTTTCAATGGGTGAGCCTGATGAGGTCTGGGCTGAACGGATCAAATTGTTGCAACCCTACCAGGTGAATAATAATGTTATTGAGATGACTGAAAATCCGGATATACGGTTCTTGCATTGCCTGCCCTCTTTTCACAACCGTGAAACGATTATAGGTGAAGAGATATTTACAAAGTTCGGATTAGATGGGATGGAGGTGACAGACGAAGTATTTGAATCGGGTCATTCTGTTGTTTTTGATGAAGCAGAGAACCGGCTGCATACAATCAAAGCAGTGATGGTGGCAACTTTGGGAGCATAAGGGCAGAATCTATAACCAGCCCGGATAGGTGTGAATCACCTGGATACAACTTCGGGTCAGCAATTCCCTGTTATAACGGATTAGTGGCAGAGCTTCATTTTGAAATCCGCTCCCTCGATCAGGAGAAATAAAATACATCGGCGTTTGCAAATAGTTATAGGAGCGGACATCGTCCGATTTCTGATCGTTCCGGTAAAATTTCCCGGAACGGAGGTGGGAGATAAAGAAAAACAGAATGTCATATCCCTGAAAACTGAACCTGCTGGGCTCGGTATTCCAGTTGAGATGATATTTCCGGCAAAAGTCTGATACTTCTTGACGTTCATAATCCACAAACGGATTGGAGAAATTCGACCAGTACGCCACCTCAAGATCAAACAGGTATTGAAGATCGATGGTCCTGAAGCGGCTCCATTCAGGCTCCCCTAAAATGGTCATTGAATATCCTCCAGGCAGTACTTTCAGGCGATTAATCATTTCAGTGACAAATACTTCATCGTCTGAAGGGATGATCACGAGGTTCGCCTGGTTGACACGTAAAGTAGTATAAAGACTTGCCGGGAGTGAATCAATGTCGATGAAGCTTTTAGAATAGGGATCGTAAAACAGAGTGGGGATTTGTTCAATAAAACCATTCTGATTCCGGGCTGCCTGGATTTCATCCATATACTTTCTGAATGAACGGCTGAATTTTTTGGCATACGGAGCAAGAATAACCAGGTGTTCCTCTTGTTTTCGCCCGATGAACTGTGCTATAATTTGTTTTTGACCATTCTTTGAAAGGTTTACCTGAAAAAGGTATGGATGTGCAGTGACCGCATCATTCTTTGAAGAGAGAGGTGAAACTACCGGAATTTGCTTACGTTCGGCAAATTGTATCACCTCGGTTAGTGTATTGTTATATACCGGTCCGATGATTAAATCCATATGATCTAATCTTCCTGAATCAATAATTCCCCTGATGGTATGGGTATCGCCTGGTGCACGTTCAGAATCGAAAACATGCAGCTTGATAGAGAAGCCGGCTTTACGCAGTGAATCAACGGCAAGATATGATCCCTGAAGAAAATCCCAAAACCTCAGATCGGGTTGAATGGTGTCGTTAATTGTTAGTGTGTCATTAATAGATAGATAC
>JAGHDB010000138.1 GCA_021160155.1 Bacteroidales bacterium
GAATAATAATATTTCATTTAATATCAGCGGCAATTTATCTGATGGCAAAATGACGATCACGATTGTCAAACCCAATGGTAAAACGCTGCAGGATTTTGAGATCAGCCCATTAGCAGATATCTCATGGAATCACTCACTAAGCTGGGATGAAAAAGACCAGCAAGATTATACCGGTACCTGGAAAATCACTATCTCTGCCAAAAAGGTAACGGGTAATTACCGCGTAAGTATCAGGAGCCACTAAAACGTATGAATGATCAAGCCGCTCCTTAATTTAGGTTCAAACCAGGTTGTTTTCGGAGGCATGATATTGCCGGTATCAGCGATATCCATTAATTGGTCCATTGACACCGGGTAAAGTGCAAAAGCCACTTTCATCTCACCGTTGTCCACTCTTCTCTGCAATTCTTCCAGGCCCCGTATTCCTCCCACAAAATCGATCCTTTTATCCCGTCTGAGATCTTCAATACCCAGCAGTTCTTTCAGGATCAGGTTTGAAGAGATTGTCACATCCAGAACCCCGATCGGATCATTTGCATTATAGGTACCCGGTTTGGAGGTAAGGCTGTACCATTGGCCTTCAAGATACATACCAAAATTATGCAGGTGATCCGGTTTATAGGGTTGTACACCTTTGGGAACGACAATAAAATTCTTTTGCAGTTTTTCAATCAATTCCCGTGCGGTCATACCGTTCAGATCCCGTACCACCCGGTTATAATCGATGATACGTAATTGGTTATCAGGAAAATGGACAGCCAAAAAGTAGTTATACTCCTCCCGGCCGGTATGATGAGGATTCATTCTTTTCCTTTCATCTCCTACCAGGGCCGCTGCAGCGGTACGATGGTGACCATCAGCTACGTATGTATAAGGAACTGTTGCAAAAAGAGTAGTAATCTTCGCAATGACTTCAGGATCGTTGATCACCCAGAAATGGTGTCCGATCCGGTCATCTGCCACAAAATCATATTCAGGAGCATTTTCAGCCACCCAGTCTTCAATAAGTTTATCAATTTCAGGCACTGCCCGGTAAGTAAAAAAAACCGGTTCGACATTGGCACTATTTACCCGGACGTGTTTCATCCGATCTTCTTCTTTGTCCGGCCGGGTCAGTTCATGTTTTTTAATGATTCCGTTCAGGTAATCTTCTACGCCTGCACACCCTACCAGACCGTATTGTGTTTGTCCGTCCATGGTCTGGGCATAGATATAGTAATAATCTTCGGGGTCAGGCAGCAGCCAGCCCTCCTGTTGAAACCGGGCAAACATTTCAGCAGCTTTCTCATATACATCGGGATCGTGTTCATCTTTCCCCGGCGGAAAATTTATTTCAGGCTTAATAATATGAAGCAGGGATTTGGGATTATCACCGGCCTCTTTACGTGCCTCTTCTGAATTGAGCACATCATAAGGTTTTGAAGCCACCAGATGAGCCAGCTCTTTTGGTGGCCTCAAGCCTTTAAAAGGTTTAAGAATCGCCATAGCAGTAAGATTGATTATGGATCAATGATTTTTACTTATTTACCTGAAATCTGGTAACACCCTTTTCAATGAAGTCGATAATCTGTTGTGCGGCTGCGATGCCTGCATTGACATTGGCTTCCTGTGTTTGGGCACCCATTTTCTTAGGAGTAAAGAAAAAACGACCGGGATATTTTTCTTCAAATACCAGGGCACTGTCCGGTGCGATATCCGACACATAGCGGAATCCCGGTTTCGATTCCATAACTCGCAGCAGGCCCTCTTCATCAATCACCTCTTTTCTGGCGGTATTCACCAACACTCCGTCATCGGGCATTAAAGAGAGCAGTCTTTCACCGATGGATTTGCGGGTCTGTTCATTTGCCGGTATATGAAGAGAGATGTATTGACAGGCTGAATAGAGATCTTCAACGGCAGAAACCGGGTTTACTCCGGCCGACCGGATCTGTTCTGCATCGATAAAAGGATCATAGGCATATATTTCCATTCCAAAGCCCTGGGCAATTTTAGCCACAATGCGGCCAACTGCACCAAAGGCATGAACGCCAAGTTTTTTGCCTTTCAGTTCGGTACCCGGTTTTCCGTTAAAATGTCCCCGGGCCTGGTACACCATCATCCCCAGAGCCAATTCGGCCACAGCATTTGAATTCTGGCCGGGCGTATTCATTACCACTACTCCCCGGGTTGTAGCTGCATCCAGGTCAATATTGTCATAACCGGCTCCTGCTCTGACCACAATCTTCAGATTTCGTGCTGCGTCCAATACGGCAGAAGTAATTTTATCACTTCGCACAATCAGTGCATCCACCTGTTCTGCAGCCGTCAGCAGCTCTTCAGCAGCAGTGTACTTTTCAAGAAGGATCAATTCATATCCCGACTGTTCTGCCACTTTGCGAATTCCTTCAACCGCTACAGGGGCAAAAGGTTTCTCGGTAGCAACCAATATTTTTTTCATCATGAAACGATTTTATCTGTTTATAGCTGTTTTTCAAAGTCTTTCATGGTTTCAACCAGCAACTCCACGCTTGAGATATCCAGGGCATTATAACAAGAGGCTCTGAATCCCCCGACCGACCGGTGTCCTTTAATCCCGGCAATTCCTTTTTCGGCAGTATAGGCAAGAAAAGCTGCTTCCCTATCCTTATATTTCTCTTTCATCACGAAACAGATATTCATTCTCGACCGGTCTTCCTTAGCTGCAGTACCTTCAAAAACAGCACTTTCATCTATCGCAGCATAAAGCAAATCCGCTTTGGCCTGCGCCCTGCGATTCATTTCCTCCACACCTCCCTGTGATTTGACCCATCTCAGGGTTTCACGCACGGTATAGATTGCCGTACAGGGAGGGGTATTAAACATTGATCCTTTCTCGACATGTGTC